>DINC01000088.1:15015-15285 GCA_002425885.1 Spirochaetia bacterium UBA5550
CAATCGTTAACCGCTATAATACGAAATCGGGGGGGTTATTTTAAAAAATTTTTTTGGATAGAGGCAGATTTGAATAGGGATTGTTGAATATTTATTATTTATTTGAAAAGAGTGCTTTACAAAAAAAATAATGTTTTATTTGAATTGGTGCTGTCTTTTCCGGATTTTTATATTAATATAAGAAGTGATTCTAATTGCAGTTCTCCGTTTTAAAGGAAATACTGCTTTCTGGATAAAAGATTAAAAAATAATAAAATAATTATGGAGGAG
>DINC01000091.1 GCA_002425885.1 Spirochaetia bacterium UBA5550
TAAAAAAAATCTCCCTGTCAGAATTCCTGTTAATTCCCCTTATATTGAATTCATTCTTTTCACCGCTGATGACTTTTCTAATCTCATCTTCCTGCCCTATAACCTCATTAAAAAAATCAGTTATATTCACCTGTTTCAGGCAGGGTGTGACAGATAGAAATTTACATATAGAGTCATTATCGAAGTGTAAAACAAGCTCGCTGTCTATCATGCCATAGTGAAGACCAAACCGGTTAAAAAGAGGTAAAAAAAATTCATCATTCATCAGGTGCAGCCTTTCTGATTTTTTCTGCTATTGACAGAAAGAGTTCTTCAACATTTTCCCCGCTTCTGGCGCTTGTGAAATATATCACAGGGGAGCCGTTAAAACTGTTTCTGAAATCATCAGACTTCATGTACACAACCCTTTCATCACTCTTTTTTACCAGGTCCAGTTTGTTCAGAGCTACAACGATCCCTGCTGAAGGATTTATAGAAAGAATCAGATCTACGTGAGTACGGATATTATCAATGGAACTACCCCTTGTTATATCAGCAACAATAATAGCTCCTGATGCTCCGCGCAGGTATTCAGGGGTGACCGGGGAAAACCTGTCACTTCCTGCTATATCCCATAAAAGAAGAGAGATATTATCCTGTTCAATGGAGATCTCTTTTTTAGTTACTTTTACACCGACAGTTGTCAGATAGGAATCACTGAATTCATCATATACAAAACGCCGCACAAGGCTTGTTTTGCCCACTGCAAAATCACCCAGCATAACCACCTTCCATTTATAATCACCCGGCATCTGCAGCTCCTTCTATATATTGTTTCAATTTAATACTATTTACAGTAAAATCCAAGCAGAAGTATATCATCCTCCTGCCTCTTTTCACCTCTGTATAATTCAACTTCATTTATTACTGCATTAATTGTTTCTCCAAGATTTTCTCTTCTGGATTTTCTGAAAATCTCCAGTAATGATTCATCAAAACCTATAATTGCCCCGTCTTCTCTATATGTGGATGGTATTCCGTCAGTATAAAGGAAAAGCATATCTCCGCTTTCAATGCAGATCCTGTACTCTTCAAATTTCTGTTCATCAAAAAGGCCGATAACTGCGTCATTCCCGCCGGGAAAAAAAGCCTCACCGCTTTTTTTAAGAATCACGGGATGAGGATGCCCTCCATTGGCAAACCTGAACTCCATGGAGCTGCTGTTACTGTCATATATAATCGCACCAGCTATTGCAGAGAAAAAATAAAACATTGAGTTCCCTCGAAAATATTCCCTGTTTATAAGGCTCAGGTATTCAGAAGGCTTTGTCCAGAGATCAGGTTTTATTTTATCTGTAAAATACTTCATGAGAGAGAGAAAGAGAGCGGAAGCTACGCCGTGCCCTGTTATATCACAGACAAAGACCCCCATAAAGCCATCAAAAGGAATTATGGAATAAAAATCTCCCCCAATCTGTTCAAAGGGAAGATACCTGCATTCTATCTCAAGTTTATCTGATTCAGGAAATTCCTTCTGGATAAGAGTATCAACTGCTCTTCGCGCGATTAACAGGTTGTTCTCCATAATCCTGATCTTCTCACTGAGGATCTTTTCGCTCAGTTCCAGCTCATTCATTGTAAACTTAAGCTGCTCCTCCATCCTCTTACGTTCAGTAATATCCGCAATGGCGCTTACAATTACACTGCTTTTCTGATCCGGCCCGAAGAAGAGTGACTTGTTTATAATCAGGTGCCTTTCTTTTCCGTAACCATCAGCAATACCTGATTCGTAACGTTTAATCCCGCCATATTTTTTCATCTCATCATCAAAGCGGAGCAGCTCACTGCTGTTTTTTAAAATAAGGCTTATATCTCTCCCGATGATTTCATCCTTATTTTTTGCTACGAATTCCTCAAAGGCTCTGTTGCACCCGAGGCACCTCCCTGATGAATCTCTGTAAAATATTGGAGCAGGTATAGTTTCAAGGATGGTGCTTACAAACTCCTCCCGCTTTACAAGCTCAAGATTTTTAATAATCACCTCATTTCTCTTCTGCTGCGCTTCCCTGAAGCTCATACTGCTTTCAGTTATATCCTCAATAACTATGTAGGAATACCCTGTACCCAGGGCGCCGGAAAAAAAATGAAGATTAAAATATATCTCGTCAGTAACGGTGCGATTAATCCTTTTTATTGTTATGCTGTCCCTCTCCCCCCTGATTACCTCCATAATATCATCTTCAATCCCTATAATCTCAGGGAACAGTTCCTGCAGAGGCATATCCTTTCCAGACTCATCAGCATACCCGAGGTATTCAATAAGCCTTGTATCATGAAATTTCACAATAAGAGAGGTACCGGTCACAGCATAAAAAATTCCGAACCTGCTGCTTATTATATTGTTAAGCCCATTCTCCATGAGAGATGCTACTTCTCCATCCTGGCAAAAAGCATTATCCCTCTTCTGTCAATATATGCAGAATAACGCGGGTCAGCGGAAATTACGTCAGGGTTGAATTCAGTGAGATGGATTCTTTCCTTATCTATGCCGAGCGACTCGAGATATGAGCCCACTCCGCTCATCCTGCCGTTTGCAAGCCTTTTGTTAATTTCGAAGCCACCATCGGGATCATTGAACGCTATGATATCAAGATGTATACGGGGGTACTCCTTTACAATTTCATATATCCTGCGCGCCTGAAGCATCTGGCTGTTACCCATAGTGTCCACACCTGAGGGGAACTGGATCACAATTTTTTCGAGCTCCTGCCTTATAAGGAGAATCTGAAGATCGTTAAATCTCTGTTCCAGTTCTTCATAGCTTTTATGATATTTTTCAGCTGTTCTGAAATCTGCTACCACCGTTCTGTTGTCCACGCTCTTTATTTCAGGGAAGCCCGATGCGATTGAATTCAGCTCCTCAGATATTACAGGCGTACTCACAAGACCGGTGATGAAAAGCTTATCTCCATCAGCATCTGCTTCAATATCATACGAAAATTTCTGAATCTTTTCAGAGGCTGCGGCATGAAACTTTTTCTCCAGCCGGTAATCAAGAATTTCACCCCGGATTGTGAACCCGGCCCATAATGAAAAAATAACAGCAGCAATCCCTGCGGCGATTTTAAGTTTTCTGAAATCTCTATTTTCCCCCTGACCCGGCACAACAACCATGTTCATCTTAGTAATGAACTCCTCAAGCATGGGGCTGATCCCCTCAAGGCCGTACATTGAGCCGTCAAATTTCTTAAGCTTCGGCCTGAACGATTCATGAATTGATGCTGAAAGTGAATCGCTCCCTGTGAGAAAATCTATACCCGGCGCACCCTGCACAACAAAGGCGCTATAGAAATAGGGGCTCTCCTGAACTATGATCCTCGAATCACCAAACTCGATCCCGTTAAGCAGCGCGCCGGACTCATCCCCCTTTTTATTCTTTTTAAATGATGTACGTATAAAATCCATTATTGCGGAGAGCATTGCCACAACAACATCCCGGTCAGTACCGGCCTCTTCATGCCTTGAAGCATGCCCCAGTAGAAGGGAACTTTTCTTTTCAATAATCAAAACCTCATCCACAACACAGGCAAGACTCTCTTTCAGGATAACTTCACCAAGAGGGAGTTTTGTCCTGAACGCGATATAACGGAAACGCCACATCTTACCGCTCAGTGCGGATTCAAGCCTGTCATTAACGTAGTTCACAAGGGCGCGGAAAGCCTCAGCAATTTTGGCTGCAATAAGCTTTCCCACAAGGGGGGAAATTCTGTCATATAGCTCATCTGAAGGGATATAGTTCATTCTCTTCATGTATGAAACATCATTTTCCAGATGTTTAATCTTACCCGCATTAATATATGCCAGTGCAATCTCCTCAATTGTATCCTCTATTTCGTTAAAAGATATATGGACAAATTTACCGGAAGGCTTGTAATCGATTATTCTGTATCTATGCAGTGCATTGATGCTCTGGTAAACATCCATGGAGGAGAGTTCAGTTGCTTCAGCAATGAGATTGTAATGAGTTTTTATATCTGTTCTGGTCTGGTTTGTCAGTTCAAGAAGTACTCCAAGAACAACTGAGTCCTTTTCGTTAAGGGAGTGTTTTTTTACAAAATGACGCAGTATGGGATTATCAAAAGCAATACTCTTTTTAAGAATGGTTACCTCTTTCCCGATATCATCCTTTTTCATCCTGGCCTTCCATCTTGTTTGAATTAAGCAGGAACAGATCCGGCATTTATTCAAATTTATATCTTTAAATGGAAAGAGTCAAGTGGAATACGATGTATATATTCTGGAAGAAAAACCAGGTCATTGCGAAGGACCATCAGGGAGAGAAGCAATCTGTTTATTACATGAATAGTTCTTTAAACAAAAAATACCTGCTTGAACAGATTGCAGCGCCGCTTTCGCTCCTTGCAATGACATAGTCTGGATGTTAAATCTTTATTAAAACTGAATATTCATTACCTGCTGCTCACTCAGTGAGCATCATTCGCAAGTTTAAATTTTTCTATAAGGTGAAAAATAAGGCTTAGGAGCATTCCAGCAACAGTTGCCAGGGCCATACCCTTAAGCTGAACGTGTCCGATTTTAAGGAATGCGCCGCTTATACCTACAATAAATACAACTGATGTAAGGATAAGATTAGATGCCCTGCTGTAATCCACTTTCTCCTCAACAAGCATCCTGATACCTGAAGCTGCAATAACTCCGAAAAGGAGAAGGCTGATTCCACCCATTACAGGTACCGGTATAGACTGAATGAATCCTGAAAGCTTTCCGATAAACGCAAGAACTATTGAAATTATAGCAGCGCCCCCTATTACCCATACAGAGTAAACTCTTGTTATAGCCATTACCCCCATGTTCTCGCCGTAAGTTGTTGTTGGTACAGACCCTGTGAAACCTGAAATCACAGTTGAAACACCGTCACCCATAAGAGATCTGTGAAGACCGGGATCCTTTGTGAGATCCTTACCCACAATATTACCTGTTACAATGAGGTGACCTATATGCTCAGATACAACAACAAGAGCAGCAGGGAGAATTACAATAATTGCATTGATATCAAATTTCGGGAAGTAAAACTGCGGAATTGCAAGTATTCCGGCTTTTGCAACAGGCTCATAATTCACTATACCCATTGGGAGAGCCACACAGTAACCAACAATAATCGCGATAAGAATAGGTATGACTGCAAGGAATCCCCTTAACATTACTGAACCGAAAACAGCAACCGCAAGAGTAACCATGGAAACAATAACTGCCTTGCTGTCATAAACTCCCTGAGCATCCGGAATAATTCCTGCCATTGACGCAGCCACAGTCCCCAGCTCAAGGCCTATAAGTGCAACTATGGGGCCCATTGCAGCAGGGGGGAGAACTATCTTCAGCCATTCAATACCGAAGTAACCTATAATGAGTGCTACAGTTATAAACACACACCCTGCGGCAATAAACCCGCCAAGTGCATAACCGTAGTTTGCTCCCCAGAAAGCCTTATCCGCACCCAGAACAACAAAAACCGGAGAGATAAAGGCAAAACTGGAACCGAGAAAAGCCGGAGCTTTCCCTTTGCATAAAAACAGATAGATCAGCGTGCCGATACCATTCATAAGAAGAACAATTGCCGGGTCTATCCCGAAAAGAGTTGGAACAAGAACAGAGGCGCCGAACATTGCAAACAGGTGCTGAAGACTTAAAGGGAAACCTTCAAGAAGGCCCACCTTCTCCTCAACCTGAATAATCCTTCTGGCCATAAGAGACTCCTTGATTTTATTTATAGAGATGAAATATTTAAGGAATAATAATGGGGCGGAACGTATCGGAAACAGGATGAAACTTACGTTTCCACCCTGTAATAAATAAAACCTGTTTAAGATTGAGTCAAGATTTTTATGACATAATCCTGAAAAATTATAAAGTTGTCACAACAATGAACTGCCGTTTATTTTGAGATTTTGAAATCTATCCATTAATTCTGTCAGATCAATTACTTATCCCTAAAAAAACTTTATATTCCTTCATCGGAATCGGTCTGCTTATGAGATACCCCTGAGCAATATCACACCCTGCATTCTTCAGAAATTCAAGCTGGGTCTCTTTTTCAACACCCTCGGCAACAACCTCAATCCCCACTCTGCGCGACATGGCAATTATTGACTCTGTTATATGGGCGTCGTTTCTGTTGTTTTCAATTTCACGTATAAAACTGGCGTCAATCTTGAGGGTATGAATAGGAAGATTTTTTAGTTGTGAAAGAGATGAGTAGCCTGTGCCGAAATCGTCCAGAGTAATGGATATCCCGGTTTCAAGGAGCATATAGAGAATTGACCTGCTGGCCTCAAAATCTCTCATCAGAGAAGTTTCTGTAATCTCAAGCTCAAACCACTCAGGTTTGAAATTGTACTTCGAAAGAGCGCTGCTTATAATATCAGGGAGCCCTTTATAGTGGAGAGATTTTGCTGAACAGTTCAGCGCCAGTTTCATTGAGACCATACCTGAATTGATAAGCTCGCCAACCTCTCTGAAAGCCTTGTGCATAACTATGCGGTCAATTTCAGAGATAAGGCCAATCTCCTCCGCAAGCGGTATAAATTCAGCAGGGCTTATGATACCCTGGGCATGCTTCCACCTGACAAGCCCCTCCATCCCCATAATGCTTCCGCTTTTTATATCCATCTTCGGCTGATAGTAGACCTCAAAATTTGAATCATTAATAGCCTGCCTCAGTTCATTTTCAATTTTAAGTTTTCTTGCCACACTCTCATTAAGTGAAGGCTTGAACATGGCAAATGTCTGCCTCCCCTCATCCTTTGCCCTGTACATGGCAGCATCGGCATTTTTAATCAGGCTGTCCGATTCCTCTCCATCCTCAGGATATATGGCAATTCCTATACTCGCCCCTACATGAAGACTGTTCTCTTTAATTGAGAAGGGCTCCTTGAATGCCTGAATAATTCTTCTGGATAATATAACTGAGGGTTTTTCATCCGCAATATCCTCCACAAGAATAATAAACTCGTCACCCCCAAGACGGGCAACTGTATCATCATTACGCGCAATTCTTCTGAGCCTGTCAGCGGCCTCCTTCAGCAGGAGGTCCCCTATGGCGTGACCGAGGCTGTCATTTATAATTTTAAAATTATCGAGATCGAGAAAAATCACTCCGAAACGGTTTTTATTTCTTGTGGAGTGAGCTATTGCCTTGTCTATTCTGCTCTTCAGCAGAATTCTGTTGGGGAGACCTGTGAGTGCATCGTGGTAAGCCTGGTACTTAATCAGCTCCTCCTGCCTCTTGATGTCGCTTATATCATGGAAGATTCCGACGTAATGCGTTGTATTCCCGCCAAGGTCCCTGATTGCGCTTATTGACAGCCATTCAGGGTAAGCCTTACCATCTTTATGACGGTTCCATATCTCGCTGGCCCAGTGTCCTGTTGCAGTAAGTGACTTCCACATATTTTCAAAATAAAAATTATCATGGAGATCTGATTTAAGCATACGGGGGTTCTGCCCTGTTACCTCTTCGCCGGTATATCCTGTTATGCTTGTGAAAGCAGGGTTGACGCTCAGTATCTCAGCTTCGGAATTTGTAATTACAATACCCTCAAGCGAATACTCAAATATCTGCCTCATCAGAATAAGCTCCTGGTTCACTGTTGTAAGGGCGGATGTTCTTTCAATTACCTTGGCTTCAAGATTGGTATTTGCATCAACCAGCATATCCAGGATAGAGTTAAAAGATCTGGCCATGATAAGAAATTCATCGACCTCACTTTCAGGGAGCCTTCTGGAAAAATCACAATTATGTGTAATTTTAAGAGCTTCTGCTGTAAGATCCTCCACAGGCTGAAGTACACCTCTCCTGAGAGAAAAAAGAACAAGACCCATAAGCAGCAGGGATAGAACTGTAACAAGCAGAAGGGTAAACTTTACAGTCTGCATCCCTATAGCTTTTATATCACGCTGGTAATTCAGAAGAGCAGCTGCAACGGGGTTCCCGCGAAGATCATTTAATGCTGAATAGACCCTGATTACATTACTTCCGCATTCAACTGAAAAATTATTTCCGTTCTGCCTCCGGTTATCTGTAATCCCGAAATATGAAAGCCCCCCTTTATCAAGAGAGAGTATCTCCATATTAACTTTAAGCATTGATGATATTCTGCCGATTTCCCCGCTGCTGAGAAACCTCCCCATAAGCAGTTTTCCGTTTGGAGGTGCTTTCATGTAACTGTCACTCACCGGCCTGGAGGATATCATCAGATAACCCAATGATGTACTTACTATCCCCTTTTCCTCTTTCAGATTTTTCACTGAAATGATATCATGCAAAACAGAGTTTTCATCTTTAAGATCATTAAAATCAGCAGGCTCAAAACTTCCCGGAATATATACTGCTTTATAAACTATTTTATCATTTAAATTAACATGGCATATAAAATGTATCCGCTGAGTTTTCAGATATGGCGCGTTATAATTGCTGCTTACATAATTTTCATCATATCTGAGCATAAAACTATATGTATCATCCCAGAAAGCATAATCCTTACAATAACTGTCAACTGCATCTACCTCTCTCTCAAGCACACCGAGAACTCTCACCATATCCTTTTTTGCGTTCTGAAGCTCCGTTTCCCTGAATTTAAATGTTATATACAGAAAGAGCAGTACTGACATCAGGAATAAACCTGTGAGCATCAGTATTGAAACCGAGAAAACTGTCTTTTTTGTAAGGGTCATATTCCTCTATATCTTAAATTCCATAATTATTCCGGCAGACACCGGAACCGTGAAATTGATAGAAGAAAAGTAATGTTTGCTTTCTGCATTTTCAAATGAAGGATAGGTGAAAAACAAAAAAAAGTGCTTTTATTAATTTCTTGAAAAAAAATCATCCCTGCAACCTAATAACACCAGCCGATTCTTTCTGATAAAAAAATACTTGGAGCCCTGTATGTCTGATAAAAAGAGACCCATTATTGCATTCACAAAATACAGCCCCTATATGGTAATAGACCTTGAAAAAATAGAGGACGCCAGGGGCAACCCTCTGACATTAAAACCTGTTACAATGCTCTGCAGGTGCGGCAACTCAAAGAGCAAGCCATACTGTGACGGAACCCATTCTTTGACAGGAATCAATAGTGAAAAGGAACCTGACCGTGACCCTTATAAATGGAAAGACTACAGGGGGGAGAAAATTACTGTTCACTATAATCTCGGTGTATGTTCACATGACGGTACATGCATAAGGGAACTCCCCTCAGTATTTAACGTCAACAAACGGCCATGGATTACACCAGATAATTCTGACGTTGAAAAAATAATTGAAGTAATAAAAAAATGTCCATCCGGCGCGCTAAGCTATACAGTGGCAGGTGAAAAGCATATTGACTATTACCAGGGTGAACCGATGATTAAAGTCGCGCGAAAAGGCCCCCTGGAACTTTATGGCGGAATAATACTTAAAGACGACCAGGGTACAACTCCTGAAACATCAGATCACTACACTCTATGCAGATGCGGATTCTCAAAGAACAAACCCTTCTGCGATGGAAAACATTTAAAAAACAGGTTCTCAGATGCATAAAAACTACTCTCTCCATATAAATAAAATTTCAAAGAGATTCAGGAAACAGCTTCTCTTCCGCGACATCTCTTTCTCTGCTGAAACAGGGGAATCTTATTTTATAACAGGGCCCAACGGCTCAGGAAAATCCACCATGCTTCAGATAATAGCAGGGGTGCAGAAAAGCACTGCCGGTGAAATATTTTTCTCCAGGGGGAAAAAAGAGATCCCTGCGGGCGAGAGGTTCAGCCACTTCGGTTTCACAAGCCCGGCAGTTAATCCATACGACATGTTAACTGCAGCTGAGAATATACGCTTTGCATCATCAGGCGTGAAAGATGAACAGATAGATGAGATGCTTAGCCTCTTCGGCCTCTACCCGCACAGGAGCAAACATGTGGGGCTCTACTCATCAGGGATGAAGCAGAGGGTCAGGCTTATCATTGCTATGATCGATTCACCGGGAATTCTCCTTCTTGATGAACCCTCAAGCAATCTCGATTCCGCAGGTAAGGATATACTCTTTTCAGAAATCGAAAGAATTAGAAAAGATACAGTAATCGTAATTGCCACAAACGAACATGACGAAATTAAACTTTGCACAAAGGGGATAGATATTGCAGAGCAGAATCTTTAAAAATCTCAGAAAGGATTTCCTCATAGAATTCAGAAACAGGTCAGCTGTTAATATAAGTTTCGCATTTGCAGGGATCACTACACTATCTGTAAGCCTGGCCTGCGGCGGCGCAACACTTTCACCGCAGATTCACTCTGTGCTCCTCTGGATAATAATCTTCTTCAGCGGCATGAGCGGGCTCTCCCACATCTTCATCAGGGAGGAGGAAGAGAGGACTTCTCTCTTCCTTGCGCTGCATTCCGACCCGGAGAATATCTACCTGTCAAAGCTTGTATTTAACATCATACTATTCTCATGCATAACAGCACTTGTTACACCGCTCTACCTCTTCTTTATGCAGGTGGTTCCGGCATATACAGTTTACTTTATACTTACAGCGGCCTCAGGGAGCCTGGCAATCTCATCTATTACTACAATTCTCGGGGCAATGGTTGCAAAGGCTGAATCAAGGAGTTCACTCTTCACTGTGATCTCCTTCCCTGTGATGATCCCTGTGCTCTGGATCTCCATAAAACTTACGTCAGATTCGATAGAAGGGGGCGCTCCCCCCGAACTCCGGAGCCTCCTTTTTTTACTTGCCTTTTCCGGAGTTATTATATCAGTCTCATATCTCGCGTTTAAATTTATATGGACGGAACAGTAATGGTTTTATACAGACTGATTTTTATTTTCATGCCTGTTGTAATCTACATGGCTTTCATGTGGGCTCCGCCGGCTGCAATTCTCGGTGACGCAAGCAGGATACTCTACTTCCATGTACCTGTTGCATGGGTTTCAGTTGTTGCTTTTATAGTCTCAGGAGTACAGTCTATCCTTTTTCTTGTTACTGAAAACAGGAGAAGAGAGAGAGAGTACATGGCATACAACTCCGCTGCCGCAGGGATGGTCTTCACAATACTCACTGTAATAACAGGATCAATCTGGGCAAAGCTGAGCTGGGGGAGCTACTGGAACTGGGACCCCCGCGAAACATCTATTGTTGTTCTAATGCTCATATATATCGCATACCTGAGCCTCTACTCCTCGCTGAAGGAACACCCTAACCGTGGCGGTATCAGTTCTGTGTATCTAATCATAGCGATGATTACAATGCCCTTTTTCATTTTCATTATACCAAGAATATACTCATCTCTCCACCCTGACACAATTATTAACCAGGAGGGGAAAATTCACCTTGAGCCGGCAATGAGGATAACTCTTTTCTCTTCAATTGTAACATTTACACTTCTCTACGGCTATATATATAGACTGATGAACCGGATTTCCCGTCTCGAGATTAAAGCGGAGGAAAAACATTATGACATCTAATCCACTCATGACACTCATGGCAGTGGTTATGATTATATGGTTCGGTCTGGCGCTGTTTCTCTACAGGCTCGACAGAAAAGTTTCAAAGATCGAGGGGGTGATACATGAACCGTAAAAAAATTATCGTATTTATCTCCGCAGTTGTACTCCTCACTGTTTCAATAATTCTGATGAGCGACGATCTTTTTTCACCTTACGTTTCATTCTCATATGCTGAAGCCCACCCCGGTAAATATGTGCAGGTAATTGGAAAAAGAGGGAAGGGTGATGAAGTTAAGCATGACGAAAAGGGTTTCTACTTTTCAATGACTGAAGACTCAGGCGCGAAACTCAATGTATATCACTCAGGAGTGAAGCCCCTTAATTTTGAACATACAGAACAGGTTGTTGTCCTGGGAAAATTCTCAAAGGATAATTCAATCTTTATTGCTGACAAGGTGCTCGTAAAGTGCCCTTCAAAATATGAAAAGGAGAGCAGATAGCATGAATACAGGCTCAATACTCCTTATTGCATCACTTATGCTTTCAATTGCAGCTCTATTCTTCCTTTTCAAAAGCAGAGAAGGGAAGGAGATGCAGATCCTTTCAGCTCAAAGAATATTCTATGTTACAGGAATGCTTCTCTTCTTTGCTGTTCTTATCTTATTCAGCTCTTTCCTTAATAATGAATTTCAGTATGCCTATGTATATAATAACAGCGAAAGGGGGATGCCCCTCATATATAAAATCGCGGCACTCTGGGCCGGGAATGAAGGTAGCTTCCTTATCTGGCTCTTTATACTGAATATTTGCGGTCAGCTTATAATATGGAAAAAGGATAAGTTTGAAACACCTGTACTGGGATCAATTATTCTTGTTCAGATTTTCATTCTTGCAATACTCCTTGTAAAGAATCCCTTCGCTTATGTATGGAACTACTTTCCCGGAGAAATGCAGCCCGGTGAAATTCCCGGTGACGGCACCGGAATGAACCCGCTCCTCCTTGATCCATGGATGGTGGCGCACCCCCCTGTACTGTTCCTGGGATATGCCTCATCAACAGTGATCTTCGGTTACGCCATTGCCGCTCTTCTTGATAAGGAGTATGATGAATGGCTTAAGCCTGCCTACCCATGGCTCCTATTCAGCACACTGACCCTGGGAATAGGGATCTTCATGGGTGCGTACTGGGCATACAAGGTTCTCGGATGGGGTGGGTACTGGGGATGGGACCCTGTGGAAAACTCATCTCTTATACCATGGCTTGTATCCGTAGCGCTTCTCCACGGGATGGTTTTACAAAAGAGGAAATCTCTGCTTAAAAAAAGCAACCTGGCTATGGCCCTGGGATATTTCCTCCTTGTCATATACAGCACATTTCTCACAAGGAGCGGTGTACTTTCAGACTTCTCTGTCCATTCATTCGGTAAATCGGATGTTGCCTTTTATCTTGCTGCCGGAATTGCTGTTTTTCTCGGCATATCAGTTTACCTGTTTTTTAAAAGATTCGGTGAAATTAAAAGCAGTGAATCGGATGCCGGATTCTTTACTTTTGAAACAGTCCTGACTTACGGGATCATTACACTTGCAATATATGCATTTGTAATTTTCGGGGGCACATCACTTCCGCTTTTTTCAGGGTTCATGGCAAACCCGATGTCAGTTACTGAAAAATTCTATAACAGCATATCAATACCCTTTGGAGTGATGATACTCGGTTTTATAACTGTATTTATTTTTATCATTGGCAAATTTGAAAAGAGGGAGTTTGCAATATGCGCAGGCACAGCACTCTTTGCTGCTGTATTATGCAATGTATTCTTCCCGTTTAATGCTCTTGCATATCTGTTTTCCATAATTTCATTTTTCCTAATTTCCCTTATACTTTTTCATTTCTACAGGAGCAGAAAAACATGGCTCTTCCCGTCTGGAGTGGCTCACTTAGGAATAGCGGTTTTCGTTATAGGAGTAATAATCTCAGGGATGCATTCATGGACCGAACAGAAAAAAGTTTCTGTTGGAGAGACAATCACATCAGGGCCTGTAAGTATTACATTGAAAGGATTCACTGATGCTGAAAAATCCACAGTTGACGCAGTAATCAGTAAAGGTTTCCGCACAACGGATGCTTCAATGTACTACTACATTGACAGCAAGACACAATCCCTTTACAGGGAACCATATATTATGACCGGAATAGCAGGGGACATCTACATTACCCCGCAGCAGTACAACTTCTCCGCCATTAATTACAGCACAGCCCTTCTCCGCGAAAAAGAAGAGAAAGTGGTAAGCGGCCTAAACTTAAAATTCAACGGCTTTATCACCAATAACATGGGCGCACAGGGTATGGTGATCCGCGCGGATATCCTTATAGACGGAATGAAATATTTCCCCGCAGTACGATTCTCCAATGGAGAGACAGAGCAGATTAACCAGACTGTCCAGGGGAGCCGTATATTAAGAATTGAGGCCATTGATGCCACTCACAAGGCAGTGAGAATTTACCTCTCTCCGACACCTGGAACAGTAATTCCCCCTGATTTTGCTGTTTTCGATATATCAATGAAGAGATTCATCTGGGTAGTGTGGCTCGGCACGCTTCTGATTTCAGCAGGGATGACTGTTGCAATGGTGAGGGCATTTAAGAAAACCTGATACCTGATTCATGGCGGAGCAGCTTCTCCTTCAGCTCAACTCCGCCGGAAAAATTTCCCATGTCCCCGTTGCTTTTAATAACCCTGTGACAAGGAATTATTACAGGAAATCTGTTCTTTGCCATGGTATTCCCTATAAAACGCGCTCCACCGGGAATTCCGCTTTTTGCAGCAAGTTCTCCGTAGGAGATTGTTCTACCTGCATCAACTTTTATCAGCTCCTTATATACATCAACTTCCTTCTCTGTATATCTCTCCATATCAAGAACAATGCTCACTGAAGAGGATGAACTTTTTTTTGCCATTATATCCCTGGAGTTATGCCTGAATAGTATTGAACAGGTTCCGCTGCTTTCACTGCTGAAACAGGCTTCAAGATATTGCACCATTATTTTCAAAGGGGCAGATAAAGGGGGAGTTTTGGAAGGCCTGAAATTTTTTTCTTTGCAAAAATCTATCTCTTTCAGAAATAGATCGTCTGAAACAATCCTGAATTGTATCCCTGCGAATTCGCAGAAGTATTCATAAATCAATTCACTGAAAAAATCAGAATCTCTTCTTTTCATCCAGAATCTTCCGTATCATAGATTCATCATTTTTAAGCTGTGCAATAAGCTCCTGTGCAGAGGGGAATTTTTTTTCATCTCTTACGCGATCATAAAATTCCACAGTCAGATTCTCTCCGTAAAGATCCCCTCTGAAATCAAAAATATTTACTTCAATAAATTTTTCAGTTACTTCTGTTCCGTTAAATGTCGGGTTAAGGCCGATATTAAGCATTCCTCCCTTAATTTCACCTGAAGGGAGTGTGACCATTACTGCATAAACTCCGCCGGAAGGGATTATTTTATCCGGATTATCAATAAGAATATTCGCTGTGGGAAAGCCCAGCTTTTCCCCTCCGCGCCCTGCGCCGTTTACAACTTTGCCTGAAAGAGTATATCTCCTGCCGAGGAGTTTCTCCACCTTATCCATATTGCCGTTGTCTATTTCACTTCGAAGCAGAGTGGAGGAGATTATTTCACTGCCGCAGGATTCCTCTCCAATCTGGGTTATCTCAACGCCTGTCTCCTGAGAAAGTTTCAGGAGAAAATCGATATTCCCCTCCCTGTTTTTCCCGAACGCGTGATCATAGCCGATTACAATTTCCCTTGCCTTAAGACGCTCAACAAGAAGACCGTTGTAAAACTGATCAGCAGTTAGCTGCGAGAGCTCCCTTGTAAAATCAAGCATCACAATATTATTCACACCCAGTTCATAAAGAGCTTTCTGCTTCTCTTCAACGGTTGTTATTACCCTGCATACAGATCCGGGGTGAATAACTGTACGCGGATGGTTTCTAAAAGTGATTACAAAGGGCTCCCCGTTATGCTCACGGCTCTTGTGCAGAAGAGTTTCAATTATCTTCCTGTGCCCGGTATGTACACCGTCAAAATTTCCGATGGTGACAACAGGATTTTTAAACTGACCTGTATTTTGAGGTATTTCTGTATATATTTTCATAGAAATCTTTATCTTTTATAGTTTATGTTCATTTGATTTACGCCCCTATCCTTTTCAACGTTTTTTTATTTTTATTTACTTTTTGATGTAGAGGTTTTTACAATATAATTTATGAAGCGGGCTGCCCTGACATATACTGTGATCACTCTAATTCTGCTTTTTCCGTTTATCAGAACAGCAGGCATCTGTGTAGAGAACACAGATATCATCGAAGAGAATGAAACTCACCCGAAATATAAGATCTATCCTAAGAACGATATTCTTTTCTGTTCAGGTGATGACATTGCAGGGACCGAAAACAACAGGGCTGCGGAACTCATGCTTGAAGGTAAGTGGAGCGAAGCAGGTGAAATACTTGAAAACGGACTCCTGCATGCACCGCTTTTTTATCCCTACAGGTATAATATAGGGATATGCTATCTCTACCTCAATAAGCTGGATATATCAAGAATGCATTTCACAAAAGCTATTCAGCTTGTGCCTGAATATTACAGGACTTATCTGCAGCTGGGATATATTTACGGAAGGTGGAATAAACAGAGTGAAGCCCTTGACCACTTCAGAAAAGCTCTTAAGCTTCACCCCCGGGATCTTAACACATACATCCTCATGGGGGATATTTATTTTAACAGGAAACAGCTATCAACCGCAAAAAAATATTACGAGGCGGCGCTTGAACTTAATCATATATTTCCAAACGGCCTGCTGGGGCTTGCAAAAATTCATTTTATAAATGAAGAGTATATTAAAACCACTGTTCTTCTGAAATCTGTAAATCTTTCAGGGGAGTACGATAAAGCTCTCCACTATTACTATGCTGAATCAGCTTTTAAAACCGGTGATTATAATACAGCGGCAAGAGAATATGAAACTCTTCTGAAATTTACCACAGACCGGTTTTTCCTTATAAACTCAGCTCTTCTTATTAAACATAAACTTGAACTTTCACGGCGTTTTACAGAAAGGTAAGCTGCTTACAAATTACGGCTTACTTAATCTGCAGTTTTGATATCTCCACCCTGTAAAGATTATAAACATTCAGGAGCATCTGCCTGACGCTTCTGTTAAGTTCACGATCTGTAGATCTCCGGTTCATGTAGGCCTCAATCTCATCAATCATCCCTTTCATCTTGATGCCGACATTTTCAAGCTCACCTGCAATTGCGATAGATGTTGTTGACCTGTTCCCGGTGCTGAGCATCTTCACCTGGGCATCAATCTGCGCTTTTACCTCCTTCTGCTTTGCAATCTCCTCCTCTTTTGCCTGCAGCATGGCAAGGGAGATCTTTCTGAAATTCAGAGGTGTGACAAATTCATGATGGAGCCTGTCTGAAAGTTCATTGGAATATAGAAGTTCAGGAATAGATGTGGAGTAATACCCCTCCCTTAAAGCCTCTTCAGTCCTGTTGTCAATTATAAGGTTATTTGAAAGAGGCATGCTTAAATTGCTGTTTATCATTAACTTAACAGGCTCAGCAACCTCATCTCCGTATACAGCAAAGTTATCTGTCATCACCAGAATTCTTCCGGATATCCGCCTGTCAAAGGCAACAGACTGATTAAAAGCTTCAATATTACAGATAACAGCTGATCCGGCCTTAACTGCTCTTTCAGACTCATTGAAAAGTGCTGCAACATAATGGCTGTCCTTGTGGGAGATAATACCTGAGTTTTCACCAATTGCAGGGAGAATCAGCGAATCAATTGTAATATATAATTCAATAAGCTGGAAAAAATTCAGTTCAGCAGAAATGGCGCTGAAATTTTCAATCCCCGCTAATAAAACCGAACACTGCTTCTTTTCTGAGGATATTTTTACAGCTTCTTTCTGTTGTATACCTATCCCCTGAGGTATTTCAAATTTTCTGAACATGTTAATTATAAAAGTCTCAAGCTCCTTCAGGTCCTCCTGCGGAAGTTTTTCAAGCACGTTTATAATATCCATGCTGATGCCGAACTCCTCTCTGAGAAGGGACACAAGGAAAAAATAAAAATCAGGAGTCCTGATATCCCTTAGTATTGAAAGAATCTCCCTCTGTATCCCTTTATTTTTTATTATGAGCATCTCACGGATAGACCTGAAGGCATCCTTGTTCCCCAGCCTGATTAAAATCATGCATGAAAAAATCCTTACTTTTATACCGGGATCTTTCAGGTACTCCTGCACCATCTTCCCCAGAGACTGTTTGTTGTAATCACCCCTGGACGCCATAATCGAAGCAATAGCCTTAACAATACTCTCCTTCAATTTCTGATCCTGGAACTTATGAAACAGATTATTGAGATACTCTATATCCTCTGTAAAAGCACAGTGGCCGATACCTTTTATTGCTGTCTCTTTAATTGCTGAATCCGGATTCTTTTCTATAACATCCTTAAAAATTGCCACTGCGTTGATGTTTGACTTAATATCCTGACCTGCCAGTATAGAGGTAATCCCGGCTGTTATTCCGCTCTCCGATGTTACATTCTGTTTAAGAAACTCAACAAGTATGTTAATGAGCCTCTTCTCTGTAAAAAGGGGGAGCAGATGTACCGCAAGATCCTGCTCTTCAGGACTCCCCGCTGTGAGCATTATCTCAACTTCGCTCAGCATATATGAATAATTCATTCTGCAGAGAGCATTAACTGCAGCTTCAAAGATCTCTTTATCAGGATATTTTTTAAGGTAGTTATAGGTAAAAACAAGGGACTTGGCAGCACCCTCAATTTTAAGGGAGCTGATTATATTGCAGAGCCTTACAATCCTGGACTGAAGGTATCTCTTCTCAAAATTAACTGAGTCTATCCGTGCAGCGCTGTTCTCCTGGGAAACCCTGTCTTCATCAAGCATCAGGTCAAGCAGCTGCGAAACCGGTTCCATCTCCTCTTCTTTAACAAAGAAAATCCAGTCCGAGATTATATCAATCATATCCCGTACCCGGGTCTTAGCTTCAGAGGTAAAGGCTGTCACCAGTCTTCTCTTATGTTCGGGGTCCAGATTTCTCAGTATATACTGCCGCACATTTCTGAAGCTTTCAGGGAATGTATGTTCAACAACATCGGGAATCATAAACTCCCGTCTGTAATTTTCAAAAAAAGTTTCGAGAGTGGATGTAATATTTCCATACTGCTTGTCTCTGAAAAGAATATCCGATCTGGTAACTGATCTCTCCGTAAAATATTTTGTAAAAATTTTCACAATGAGATCATTATACCTGTCGCTCTCCACACTCATTGATATAAGGCTTCTGAAGATCTTTTCAGGGCTTCTCAGGTATATTATATTGCTGTAAAGTGAATAGAGGGTGTTTTTAATCAATTCAGGATTTTTTGATTCAAGAGCCTTCATTATATAAATGACCGACTCTCTGTGATTACAGGAAAGCATCGCATTAAGAAAAGCAATCTTTGTATCAACAGTAAAATCCTCAAATCTTGCTGTCATCTTTCCAAGGAGAACCTTTATCTGAAGAAGCAGTTCATCTTCAGGTGTAAGATTTTTCGGAGGGGTCCATTCCGGAGAGGAGTAATCCTCTTCATCGTCAACATCCTGCTTCAAGTCGAGATTAAAGTTATATATTGAAGAAAAAACATAATATGATATTTTATCATTATTTCTTTTGAGAAGATCCTCAAAAACCGGGATATTTTTAAAAACCGTCAAAGTATTTATCGCGCCTGCAAGAAATAAATCGGGCGGGTTCTGTTCACTTATAACAGAATTTAAAAACTGCTGAAGCTCGCTGCTCTCTGCACCGTTCTGTTTCAAAGCATAAAATGCGGTTTTTATCAGATATTCTTTATCCTTCTTTTCCCTGTTTTTTTCGATCAGATTAATAACAGCGGTCAGTATTTTTTCATCTTTAAATTCTGAAAAAAACCTGAGGATTATTATCTTCTCGTCATCAGATAAATCTTTTTCAAGGAGCGGAATGAAAATATCCACAAGGGAAAGGTCTTTGAATTCTGCAAGCACGCCTATGGCGCTTTTCCTTATATCGCCTCCCTTTTCCAGCTCCCGCAGGAGAATATCCTTCCCCTGCTGCGATTTAACCAGCCCGAGGATCCTGTGAAAGGCTTTACGCTCATATGGTTCAAGCCTGAAATTTCTGCTTATTTCAAGTTTAATGGTCTGAAGAAAGTTTTTTTCATCGCTCAAGGTTTCACACTCATCAGGTTATTTTAAACAGACATTAAACTGCCTTGTTATTTTAATCAAGCAAATATATAAGCCGGACAACTTTCATGAATTATACCCTTTTAAAATTCTGTTTTGTATATAGTAATATAAAAAATAAATTGACTCCATCCCTGAATTGTTATTAAATTCAACATTAGATTACGATCCTGCAATTCAGGATTAAATATCATTAAATCTGAAGGAGCCGAAAAATGAAGAAAGGTTTTATACTGGCATTATCATTTATACTCCTGACTGTATTTGCTTCCTGCGGCGGAGGGAAAAACGTGAAGGACGACAGTTCATCCGGTTCATCCTCAAAGAAGAGCAGCCAGCAGAATAGAGGTCAGGAAACTGGTTATGCGACAATTTTTGACAATGATACAGCCCTTGCAAGGGACAGGGCAACAGATGACGCAAAATCAAAACTGGTAAAAAAAGTTCTCGGTGAAAATATTTCCGGTACAAGCCTTATGGAGGACTATGAACTTGTTTCTAACATAATTGAAGCCAAATCCTACGGCCTTGTAAAAAATGTGCAGATCATAAAAAAATGGCAGGAAGGAACAGAGTACTTCGTAACTATCGAAGGTACTGTTGAGCCATCTGTTGTTGAAGATGCCATTGAAGATGCTTTAAACAGATACGGCAGGCCCAAATTCATGGTTCTTGTAAAAGAGACATTCAATGGTAAACAGAACATCCCCGGCTTTACTGAAACAGAGATGCTGGTTCAGGAGATAATGGGAAATTCAGGGTTCCAGTTTGTTGATGCAGCCATGACTCAGGAACTTATGAAAAGGGAGAAAGCTAAAATGCAGAAGGCTGTTTCAGGAACAGTTTCTGAAGATGTACAGGATCTCCTTCTCGATGATGCAGGGGCAGAGGTTATTATTGTAGGTACAGCAGAAACTAAAGCTCAGGGAGCCGCAACTCTGCAGAAAATGGGTGCCACAGAGATGAAGTCCCGATCAGCAATAATAAGAATCAAGGCAATCGATGTTTACACTGGTGATATCCTTGCTTCAACAAGCAAACAGGCTCCGGGACTTCATATTGAGGACGAAACAGCATCCAAAAAAGCTATTGAAAACGCTCTCAAACAGATCGTAGGCAAAACGGATGATGAGGGAAAATTTGCTGCCGGCCCATTTATGGAAACTATCGTGAAAAAGTTTGTGAAAGCCGCAAATGCCAGGGAAATTAAAGTTCTTATTGCCGGACTTGACGCAAATGAACTGAGAAATTTCAGGGACCAGGTATCAAACAGAATAAGGGGCGTAAGCCAGGTTATGGAGAAAGGGCGTGTTGGTAAAGCAGCAAGACTTGAAGTCCTTTTCGCAGGTAAAACTCCCGATTTCGAACAGGAGCTCACAGCAAAGGCAAATGCAATGGGATTTGATATAGATGTAAAATCATCAAGACCCAACAAACTTGAGATTGTTGCGAAAAAGATAAAATAGTAGAAAACCTTATTTTTTATAACTGAACGGACAAGCCCATACCGGGCGCATCCGGAATAAAAAAGCTGCGGAAACGCAGCTTTTTTTATTTCAGATAAATCTCCCTGACAATTCAAGGGCCGCATTATCGATTGTTCCATACATGCTTTTCATCCTGTCCCTTGCATTCTCAATTTGCGCGGTTCTTGTATAATCCGCGAAAAAACGTATCTGCCCGGTTCTCCTACCCACGATAAAACACTCCTGATCATTTTCACTCATATTCAGAAACCTGTCAAAGTGAGAGAGAATCGAATTTTTATCTCCGGGGAGTTTACCGTTGGCATCTTCAATGAGATTCATCATATGATCGCTCTGTACATAAGAGGTAATCCCTTCAAGGAGGGAAACCATATTACGGATCTCCTGAACCTTCCCTTTTTCACTGAGTGGTGTCCACTCACCATCATCCATCATCCGCCTCAGTTCAGTACCTGCCACAGGAGTAGTTGTCCTTATCCTTATGAAATGAGGATTAATTGCATTCAATACTTTTGCCGTTTCCTCAGCATTCTCATCTGTCAGGCTCTTACCTCCTATACCGGGCATAAAATATTCAGAGAGTTCAAAACCTGCTTCAACAACTTTTCTCCCTGAGTTGATATGCTCCGCTCCTGTAACTCCTTTATTGATAAGCTTAAGCACAGCATCTGACCCTGATTCCATTCCAATATGAATCCTGTTAAGTCCTGCTGACCTTATCTCTTTCAGCTCATCAATGGATCTTGCCACTAATGTTTTTGATCTGCTGTAGCATGTGATCCTTTCTATCGAAGGGAACCTCTCTCTTATATATTTAAGAATTTCAACCAGTTCCTTAGGCTTCATTACCATGGAATCAGCATCCTGCAGAAACAGGCTTTTCATACCGTAATGCATCCAGAAAAGCATCTGCTGTAGATAATATTGCGGAACTCCATCCTCATTAATGAGCTGATGAAAATTTGCGTCCTCAAACTCACCGCTTCCATTCTGTGAAATTCTTCCGTATATTCTCTGTGCAATGCTATACATGGAATCTACATCAGCTTTAATCTCCTCAATGCTTCTGAGAGAAAATTTCTGCCCCTTGTATACAGGACAGAAAGCGCATTTATTCCAGGGACAGTTTCTTGTAATCCTTAAAAGTATGCTGTAAGCTTCACTTGGCGGACGTATGGGCCCCATTTCAAATTCATACATTTATCAAACCTCATTATTATTCAGATAATTATTACAGGCTTTATTTAGTTTATTTATGAGCATCTTATTTCAATAAAGTTATTCTAAATTAAAAGNNCTTTAAAACTTTAAATTTTAATCAATAAAAATAATTTGACATCATACTATTTTAAAAAAGAGTGAAGATGCTGCAAAACTGACTGTTTTTCTTACTGTTTATATGGAGTTTATCCCCCTGATTGCAAAGAAAAAAATCCAGGCAGTTATAGAATTATAAAATACCAGGTGACCCAGATGGAAGACGCAAACAGCCTTATTCAGATACGAATTGATAAAATTAATGAAATCCGTGAAAACTTCGGTGTAAATCCATTCCCATACAGATACGACGTATCAGAATACAGTAAAGAGATAATAGAAAATTTCGACCGCTTTTTTGAATCTGAAAAAAAAGTTTCCGTGGCAGGACGTATAATGGCCATAAGAATAATGGGCAAAGCAAGTTTCTGCACAATTCAGGACAGGGATGGAAGGATTCAAATATACCTTGCCGGAAACACAGTGGGGGAGGAATCATACAGCCTCTTTAAAAAACTCGATCTGGGTGACATTATTGGTGTTAAAGGGATCGTGAAGAAAACACAGAAAGGTGAAATCTCGGTCTTCGCAGATGAGTTCACCCTCCTTACAAAAAATATACGCCCGCTCCCTGTAGTTAAAGAAAAAGATGGTGAGACATTCGACCTCTTTGCTGACAAGGAACTGCGTTACAGGAACAGGCAGGTTGACCTTATTGTTACACCCGGAGTTAAGGAGACTTTTCTCAAGCGAATCCAGATTATAAAGAATATAAAGCGGATTCTGGACAGCAAGGAGTTTCTTGAAGTTGAGACCCCGGTACTTCAGCCTGTCTATGGCGGAGCTGCTGCTTCACCATTTACGTCACACCACAATGCCCTTGATATAAACCTCTATCTCCGGATATCATTGGAGCCTTATCTTAAGAGATTAATAGTCGGCGGATTTGACAGAGTTTATGAAATAGGAAAATGTTTCAGGAATGAGGGGATTGACCGGACCCACAATCCGGAGTTTACAATGCTTGAACTCTATCAGGCATACGGCGACTATAATGATATGATGGCACTTGCTGAAGAACTTATAGTTGATACTGTAATGAAAGTAAACGGTTCACCTAAAGTTAATTTCGACGGTAAGGAGATCGACCTCACAACACCGTGGAAAAAGATAAAAATGACAGACGCCATAAAGGAATATTCAGGCCTTGACGTAATGGCAATGAGCGATGAGGATCTTCAGTCTGCTGTAAAAAAACATGGCGGAGAACTTAAAGGTGATTATATACGTGGCCTTGCGATCAATGAACTATTTGAACTCCTTGTTGAGGATAAACTCATAGCTCCCACATTTGTTACACACCAGCCTGTGGAAACAACACCTCTCTGCAAACCTGACATTGAAGATGAAAGGTTCCTGCAGCGGTTTGAGCTTTTTATCAACGGCACTGAATTTGCCAATGCATACAGTGAATCTAATGATCCTGTTTTCCAGAGAAAAACCCTTTATGATCAGTCATTAAGGAGAGAGGTTGACGAAGAAGCCCCCCCAATGGATGAAAACTTTGTTCAGGCAATTGAGGCAGGTATGCCCCCCACAGGCGGGATGGGCATAGGAATCGACAGGCTTGTTATGCTTCTCACAGGGGAGAGTACAATAAGGGATATACTGCTGTTCCCCACAATGAAGCCTGAGTAGCTGATATATAATAATACTGAAAAAAACCGGAGAACTTATCTCCGGTTTTTTATTTTATTCATGCAGTGGTAAAAATGATTCTTCGTTAGCTCCCTAAGCTTATCCGGTGAAAGTTTTTTTATATAACTGTGATTATTAAGAATCTCCCTGTTACCGGAATTTTCTGCGAGAAAAGTAATATAGTTCATGGCGGCCATTCTGTGAGGATTGAGACTCCCGTAATTCAGATAGCTGTACATCACTGAAAGGCCGAGATACGGATTGGCATAGATTGTACTTGAAAGGGATATTTCCTCTCCTGCAACCTGGTCAAAATTATTAAGCTGGTTGTTCAGGTACTTATGCGTAAGTTCATGAATAACGAACATCCGCCAGATCTCATCCCTGATTGAGGAGTTATCTTTAAAAGCCATAA
>DINC01000328.1 GCA_002425885.1 Spirochaetia bacterium UBA5550
TCTGATAAGATGATATTTCAGGCCGGAGAATCTGCACACTTTAGAAGGAAGAACAATATTCAGGCATAACCCGCTATTTATTAAAAAATAGGGGTGTATCATTATGAATTTTACACAGGGCTGCTCAAACAATCTTCTTGAGGAGTATAAGCGTAAGTGTGTGCCCGCAGATGTAGCGGTAAAAGGGATTAATTCCGGAGATGTTATTGATTACGGTTTTTTTAACGGTAAGCCGGTTGTCGTTGACCAGGCTCTGGCGCGAAGGCATGAAGAGTTAAAGGATGTCACGATCTACTGCGCTGCAACAGTCCCCCCTCCGCCTGAGGTACTGAAATATCCCGGAAGTTTTATCTACAATGACTGGCACTGGAGCAAAGTGACACGTATGCTTCAGGTTAATTTCAATCCCTATTATTCTCCCATTCTTTACGAGAGGGCTCCATACTATGCGAGGTCTCTCGATGTGACAAAAGCATACAGGTCGGCAGCGTACAATAACCCTGAACTGAAAGATAAGATAAAGTGGGTGGCAATCTGCCAGACCGGGCCCATGGATAAAAACGGATTCTTTAACTTCGGTCCTCAGAACTCCGCAACATCTGCATTTGCTGATGAGGCAGGGCTTGTTATAGTTGAGGTGAATAAAAATCAGTCCCGGTGTTTAGGGGGGACAGAGGATTCCATACATATATCAAGGGTTGATTACATTGTTGAGGCGCCGGATACTCAGATGCTATTCGCTGCACCGGCGGTTGAGCCCTCGGATATTGACCGTAAGATTGCTGAAAATATTATGCCGTATATACATGACGGTTCATGCATCCAGCTTGGTATAGGAGCAATGCCCAATGCTGTGGGGAAGATGATAGCTGAGTCTGACCTGAAGAACCTTGGAGGCCATACAGAGATGCTTGTGGATGCCTTCATGGATATGATTGAAACAGGGAGAATGAACGGTTCACAGAAGAGTATTGACAGGCATAAATGCGTATATACTTTTGCAATCGGTACACAAAAGCTTTACGATTTCATGCATGACAATCCTGCAATCGCGGGTTACCCTGTAAACTATACAAACGATCCTAATATCATCGGGCAGATTGATAACTTTGTCAGTATCAACAACGCGATTCAGATTGACCTTCTGTCGCAGGTGAATGCCGAAAGTAATCTTGCAAACGGAATACCTTCGCAGGTTTCCGGTAATGGCGGTATGACAGACTTCATAACCGGTGCGTATAAATCGACTAACGGGAAGAGCTTTATATGTCTTGCCTCAACTTATACAGAAAGGGATGGAACTGTTGTGTCAAGGATTACTCCCACACTTGAACCGGGAACAGTTGTCACAATCCCGAGGCAGATGGTTGATTTTGTTGCCACTGAATACGGCGTTGAGAGGCTCACTGCCTCACCAACATGGATGAGAACAGAAAAACTTATTAATCTTGCACACCCCGATTTCAGGGATGGCCTCATTAAGGAAGCTGAAAGAATGAGGCTCTGGAGATTTTCAAACAAACAGTTTTAAGAGAGTTTTTGATTTATATAGTTATGGTTAAAGTTTACGGCTCCCCGTTTTTATGGGGAGCTTTTTTTTAGTAATGAATTGTGAAATAATGAATTGTGGAGCCGTAGCATGCTACGGCTGTACTTTTTTGGGCTACGGCTGTATTTTTTTGGCTATCTCAAATCCTTTGTGATATCATTAAGGTCATTCACCAGGTTATTTATATTCATTGTGGTAGCATTGATTCGGCTTNNCTTGCGAAGTTTACAATATCCTGGGCCTTTTGTGCTATGTCAGCGGTGGTGCGGCTCGATTCATCCGTGGCAAGGCGCTGTTCTGATGTGGAGTGTTCTATCTTTTTACTGGAATCGTGCACCTTCGTATTAAGGTTTCTTATAGTTTTTATGGTCATATCAATGTCGCTTATGAGTGAGCCAACATCCTGTATTTCAACTTTTATCTTTTGAATGGCGGTGTTTAACTGCTGCATCATATTTGTTGATTCATCTATCAGTTTATTGCTGTTGTCGATAAGTGACTGGTTGTCACGGATTATCCTTTCTATCTCGCGTGAGTTGCTTGATGTTGCATCAGCAAGTTTTGATATCTCATCCGCAACAACTGCAAAACCCCGGCCTGCTTCTCCTGCTCTGGCTGCTTCGATTGATGCATTTAATGACAGGAGGTTTACCTGGTCAGCGATATCGTTGATCACCTGAACAAAGTCTGACATCTCGGCGCTCTTGCTTTTCAGGGTTACCACGCTCTCCCTTGTCTTCAGTAAATGGCTGGATGAATTATCTGAATACATGGAGACATTGTTCAGTGTCTCATTTATTTCAGTAGAGCTCTGCTGTGTGCGGTCATTCACTTTTTTAAGGTCGTCAACGGACTCCACTGTAATATCCAGTTCCTCAAAAAGTGAACGGGCTATATTGCTTATTGATTCAGAGTTTGCTGTAAGCTCCTCCAGTGATGCTGATATCTCCTCAAGCGCCGCAGCCTGCTGCTGGGATACATCATTCATATCAAGGGTCACCTGTGTCTGTTCTGAAGTCTGTTCCTTTAAAACGCCGATAGTTTTAATAACGGCATCAACAACACCCTGAAGGCTGGAGAAATTGCTGTTGGCTTCATCCTGTTTTTCAATGGCCAGCAGCAGTATACGGTGTGTGGCATCTGCTCCACCCATTGCTCCAATCCCCACCATGAAATAAATTATATAGCGAACCAGAAGATTCGATGCAGGGCCTCCCGGTATCAGTTCAGGTTCTATCAGAAAAAGTACGGTCTGTGCCACCAGCACCAGGAAAAGGGCATATAGAGAGAGGCGGCGGTTGAAGTAGAATATACTCAGTGCGAGGAGTATGTAATTAGTGGCGAAAAGTTCACTGGCGCCGTGAAAGTAAAACTGGAAAACACCAAGTGAAAGCATGACTCCGGTTAATGTTATAATTGCGGATCGTTTGCTTCCGGGGAAGAGGCCGCTGATAAACCTGGTTAAAAATATAAGGATTGATACTGCAACTGCTTCAATAAGAATATCGGTATATGTGAGATACTGCGACCCCTTGCCTGTCGCTTTGATTGCTATTACCGAAATATTGGCGATTGCCACGATTATTATAAAAGCTTTAATGAGACGCCAGTTATTGGTGATCATGACTTCTGAGAATATTTTATGGCTCTCGACGCTTTTCCCAATCCCGGTTGTTGTTTTAGTATTGGCGCTTTTCATATTCATGATAATTCACGGCTCCTTTTTGTTGTTTGAGGTGGTATCGCGGTATAAGCATCCCCCCGGACACGGATATCACCGTTCAATTCAATTCAGTTTGCGGTATAACGGCTGAACCATATAATTTCCGTAATACGGAAAACTATGTATTGATGATTGCTGATTAATAAGAACAATCCGCTGTAATCTGAAAAGACACAGGTTTTCTTTTCCTGCTTAAAGGATTCTTAGTAGTATGAGTGGTATTTTTGCTGGAGGTGTAATATTGCAGATAAAAGCCTGAATGTAATCCGTTTTATATACCGGCAGAATCACAGATTTACAATAAACAACAGGTTGTGAAAACAATATTACTTATCTATATTATTTTATAAGCAGACAGTATTATTATTTTTATGTCAATTAAAATATCTGTAAGGAGTAAAATCTGATAGAGGTGGAGTCGGGGAGGCACTCCAGGCGTTTCATCCGGTTTTACGTAATTTGTCATGATACCAATAATAGAGGTTAATTTAATCCGCTCCATGCTATACCTTTCTTGACAAAGAACACAATGTGTGTTTCACATAACAGAATAAGTAATGGTGTTTATAAATCCTGCGGTAAACCGGTTCAAACCAGTGTAGTCTCTTCAGGTATTAAGGTGTGTAATAATGGTCGGTAACAGTAAAAGAACAGTCCTTCTTGTGGAGGGTAATGTGATCACTGCAATGGATGAACAGTTATCACTTGAAAAATACGGTTATAATGTTATCCCCGCTTATTCGGGACAGGAAGCCCTGGATATATTCAATAATAACAGCAGCATCGAACTAATACTCATGGATATTGATCTTGGTACAGGTATTAACGGTCCGGATACAGCCAGGACAGTTCTTAAAATCCGTGAAGTACCTATAGTTTTTCTTTCCAGCCACATTGAGCCTGAAGTTGTTGAAACAACAGAGAAGATTACTTCATACGGTTATGTGGTAAAGAATTCAGGTATAACTGTTCTTGACGCTTCAATAAAGATGGCTTTCAGACTTTTTGACGCGAAAAGACAGATAGCAGCAAGTGAGCGTAAACAGCAGGCAATGCTGTCTAATATAAGGGATATTATAGGGATAACTGACAGCAGCGGTTTTGTTAAATATGTAAGTCCTAATATAACCCGGCGGTTCGGGTGGCAGCCTGAAGATATTATTGGAACCAATTCAATGTCAAGGATTCATACTGACGACCTTGAAAAGAGCAGAACCGGATATATTGAGCTTATCAGGAATAATAGTAATACCGGTATGATGGAGTTCCGGTATAGATGCAAAGATGACAGTTACCGGAACATAGAGGTCACTGCCACCAACCTTGTTGATGACCCCCTGATAAACGGCATCCTCTTTAATTATCATGATATAACAGAGAGGCTTGAAACTGAAAACGCGCTAAAGGTGAGTGAGGCTAACTATAGGCAGCTTTATGAGAATGCTCCAGCGGGGATATACAGGGTTGATTTTAAAACAGGGAAATTTATTCAGGCTAACGATGTTTTTCTGGGATACCTGAATTACACCAGGGATGAGATTACTTCAATCAGTCCTTTTCAACTGCTCACTGAAAAGAGTAAAAAGCTATTCAGTGAACGTCTTCAGAAGATGGTCCGTGGGGAAACAGTATCAGACACTGTTGATTATGAAGTGATTGATAAAGCCGGGAAGATACACCATGTCCACCTGCTGAATAAAATGATTTATGATGACGAAGGCCATATAACCGCATCAGATGTTATTGCCTATGAAATCACAGACCGCGTCAGGATCGAAAAAGCTCTGAAAAACAGCGAAGTCAGGGTCAGAAGTATTCTGAGCAATCTGCCGGGTATGGTGTACAGATGCTTTAATGATCCGGAGTGGAGGATGGAGTTTGTCAGTGACGGCGCCTTTACTCTTACAGGGTATTATCCTCATGAACTGGCAGTTAATGGCGATATCCCTTTCAGTAATCTTATACATCCTGAAGACAGAAGTTACGTCTTGAAGGGTATCCGTGATGCCATAAGCCACAGGGAACATTGGGAGCTTGAGTACAGGATCGTATCCAGAGATCATGTAACCAAATGGGTGTATGAAAGAGGCCAGGTTGTTGAACGGGAACCGGGGGATGTAAAATTTATTGAGGGCTATATCACTGATATTACAAGATATAAACAGGCAGAAGGCGCGATGCAGAACCTTCTGTCAGACAGGGACCTGATGCTCAAAGAGGTCCATCACCGTATAAAGAACAATATGAATACCATATACGGCCTGCTGGCGCTTCAGACCGCCACCATCAGTGAGCCGGCTGCAGTTGCTGCCATAAAAGATGCCGCCTCCCGCGTTAACAGTATGATGCTGTTATACGATAAGCTTTACCGTTCGCATAACGTTACCGCCCTTTCTGTTAAGGCCTATATCTCATCACTGGCAGATGAAATCATAGATAACTTTCCAAACAGTAAATCTGTAACAGTTCAGAAGGATATTGAAGACTTCACAATCGATGTAAAATATCTGCAGCCCCTGGGAATTATAATAAACGAACTACTGACAAATATCATGAAGTATGCCTTTCCAGCGAATGAAAAAGGTATCATAAAAATTTCGATTTTCAATAATTCAGGGGCAGTTACAGTTATAATTAAGGATAATGGAGCAGGGATACCGGAATCTGTAGATTTTAATAATTCACGGGGATTCGGCCTTATGCTTGTCCAGCTCCTTGCAAAGCAGCTGAAGGGTGACGTTAGAATTGAAAGGGGTGATGGGACTTCTGTGATTTTTAATTTCAGTATTTGAACACAACTCTTCAATCGCAATATAAGTTACTTTAAAAGCAGTCAGCACGAAGATCAGGCAAACTGATACTCTCAGATTATAAAACGTTTTTTCCTCAGCACCAGCAGAACAATTGCAATATCAGTAAGGGTGAACTTCATGCCGTGACGGTCAAGGCAGGGCATGATGATATCCCACCAGTTGAGTTCTTTAAATTCCCGATCAGTATAATCCTCTTTAAGGCTGGAGATAATCTTCATGTACATCGGTTTCTTATCCGGAGCAACCCTGATTGGGGAGATTATTCCCGGTATGACATATCGTGCAGATTGATTCATATTATCGCACCTCTGTATTACAGATTATAAGTTGTCGTTTTTGAACCGTGAATGGGAGAGACTTTATTTGTGTTTGATTTATAAACCGATTATAAAGGATTTACAAGCACTTTTTTAACTGTTATAAAACAATCATTAAAACAATTAATTGACCGGTCGGTAATTTTTTCCTTCGTTAAACGATACATGTTATGTTTATCCGTATAACAGGCATTATTTTTTACACAATGTCTGAAAGTTGAATTATTTGTTTACATGATTAGAACTGTTAATTTAATTGCCCTATTATAAAGAGGGGGTAACGCATTATGAACATGCGTACATCAGTAGATATAGACCTTATTGTTTACAGTTTCGTTCAGAAACTGAGTGGCAGAGAAAAACTCGGAAGCTTTATCTCTGTTGAAATAAATTTTAATGATCCTGTGACTGTCACAATCGATGCGGAAAACAAAGGGGAAGTTCAGAACATCGATAAATCCGAGTTACTGGAATGGGTAAACAGATATAAAGAGTATGTTATAAAACATGATTTACCTTTTAAAAATATATTCTACGGAAGATACGAAATGTAGAATAAGCCCCGGTTAATAAGCCGGGGTTTTTTGATTAATCTGTTTTTCCGGATGTTTGTTTCTTTAATTTTAATTTCAGTTCTTTATTTTCTTTGATAAGCTGCAGACGTTTTTTTTCTGTCTTTTTAAACTCTGTAATATCCCTGCAGATGCATAGTATCAGTTTATCACCTTTGTAGAATCCCCCGTTGGTACTTATTTCAACATCAATAATCCGGCCATCTTTTCGGCGATGCTGTGTTTCGAAATGTTCCCCTAAACATGTGACCGACTGGAGCATTATTATAGTACGTTCTTTTGTGTGCATAAATTCCCAGTCCCAGACATGCATGCTGCTTATCTCTTCCGTGGAGTAACCGAGCATATTTGCAAACTGTTTGTTTGCCCGGTAAGTTTTCCCGTTCTCATCAAGAATAACGATGCCGTCTCTTGATTGTGCTAAAAGCATATTAAGCCAGGTTAACTCGTCTTTTAGAATCATTTCAGCGCTTCGAAGCCGGGATACAGTTTTTTCCAGTTTCAGGACATATTTTTCAAGTTCTTCGTAACTCTTTTTCCCCATCATATTGTTTTTCCGATATTTTGAATCAGACCCTGCATATTAAATATTAACAGGTATTATTAAAATTATCAAGNNTTCATTACCTATTGACAATATAAATTTGTATTAATAATTGTCAATAGGTAATGAAGACTTGTTTAATAATACCTGATAATCAAATTAATGGAGATCATAATTGAAACTGGAATATATCAAAAAAGAGAATGCTGTTATTGTATATCTGCATGGTCATGTGGATTTCACTGTTACTGAGTCTATTGAAAAAGCTGTTGATAAACTGATGTCTGACGAACAGTCAGGAAATCTTCTGCTTAATATGAAAGCTGTTGACTATGTAAGCAGCGCTGGGCTCGGTTTATTTATCACCCTGATGAACTCACTTAAAAAGAGGGAGAGAAAGCTTGCTTTCTGCTGCATAGATCAGGATGTGAAAAAGATTTTTAAAGTAGTAAAGCTTACAGATGTATTTGATATCTTTAAAACAGAGGTGGAGGCCCTTGCTTTTCTGAAAGAGGGGTAAGCCGGTAGATGGGAATTTCTTTCAACACAGGCTGTATGAATGGTGAAGCCTGTATTGAAATTACTCTGACGGCTTTACCGTGAATTCTGAATCTCATGCAGAACCCCCTTTAATTATTCCTTCTCCAGAAATTTCTAATACGAAATTTTCGCAGCCTCATCTGCCGCGTTTGTCTCGCTGTAGTTGCTCAGAATATATTTTTTTGTTTCAGCAGCTTTGCCATTGTCGCCAAGGAATTCATAAGCTCTCATAATACCGTAATAACCTTCGGCCCTTATGATGGTGTCGGGATATCTTTTAACAAGAGCTTCAAAAGTCGCAAGGGCCTCTTTGTAGGTTTTCATGTACATCATCTCGATATGCCCTTTCCTGTAATAGGCGCTGTCAGCCTCCCTTGTGTCGCCGTATTCCTTTATAAAATCATCGTATGCGGCAACAGCCCCTTTCCAGTCTTTTCTCCTTTCAAAGTTCATTGCTTTTTCAAAAAGTTTAAAGGGTACTTCGCGGAGAGTAATATTTTTTTCAGCTAAAGTCTTTGACTGAATTTCAATTTTATCCCTGTAGGGTATATATCCATCCATCTTTACCTCAAGTAAACGGGTCCCTCTTGATGCTGAGATCTGCGCGGGGGATTTCCCCTCATGCTTCCCGTCTATGAATATGTCTGCACCGGGAGGTGTGGTTGTTNNGAGTTTGAAATGCTCCACGCCGCAGGGCGGAGGCCCTTTGATGAGCCTATGTCGCGAGAGCCGATATAGACAAGAGCATTGCTTGAGGTATCATAAACCCTGTAGTTCAGGGTAATCATGTCGCTGAAAACACGGATATCACCTTCAACCTTAAATTGAATACCTTTGTCTTTATAATTTTTTCCGGAATCATCATTCTCTATAACTCCGGCCATCTCAAGTATCTTCTCGTTTATCAGCGCCTTGGAATACTTCCGTTCAATAGCGGAGATTGAAACGAATGTGCCAAGCTGACTGTTCAGAATTTCAGCAAAAGACCCGGCATATCCGGATTTTCCGGCTTTATCATTGGTGTCCCTGAATTTGAAAACAGTAACAGTGGGGCGTTCTTCATCATCAGACTGGCGTTCCTTAATATAATCCTGATTGAACTTTTCTTTTATGTACCATTCAATGTCACCCGCAGCGTCATTAAGGCTTGCTGAACCTGCGCCGTGAGAGTGAACTATAATCATGTTGTCAATGCTCACAGTCCTTGCGTCAACCTCATACCTGCCGTCAATTTTTGACACAGTGCCGACAGTAAGGTAATCGACTTTAAGAGATGCGGGGTCACCCTTCATGGCTTCAGGGCTCATTGCTCCCAGTTGAACTTTTTCCAGGGAGCTGATGTATGACTGGATTGCGTTTCTGTCTCTTACATAAAATCTGTCAATACTCTTAAAGAGAGACTCAATCATTGACGCGGCTTTGTCTCCGCACTTCTCCTTTTCTGAATCTGATGTCACAGAGTCGTCAAATGATACCACCGCGACCTTTATCTGAGAGGCAGTCTGGTCCTGGCTCAGCAGGAGCACAGGGAGAAGCAGTAAAGCGCATATNNAAACGGACGTAATAAATTATTCATCATCAACCCCCCAGCGCCGCAATCCAGAGCTTCACAAGTCCCCGTTCGGGGCAGTCAGGGCGAAGGCTTAGATATTTATTATAGTTTGAAACAGCATCTGCGCTTTTCTTCATCTTTGTGTCATAGAGTATGCCGAGATTTTTATATGCCTTGGCGTAATCGGGATTTATCGCCAGACAGCGTTTGAGGTTCTTCTCTGCATCTGACAGGTCACCTGTGATGGTGGATATAACCCCGAGATTATTGTATGCATCTATCATATCTTTATCGAGTTTAACTGCTTTCCTGTAATTCTCTTTAGCGCCGGGGTAGCTGTATTTTTTATAAAGAGCGTTCCCCATTTCAAAATAGGCAGGGGCGAAATCATTTTTAAGGCCTATTGCAGTTTCAAGCTCGGTTACAGCGTCGTTCAGGCGCCCGGCTGCTATGTACGATTTACCGAGAAGATAGTGGGACATGTACTGGTTAGGCTGATACTTTATAGCCTCAGTTGCTGATTTAATAAGTGCGTTTATGTAACCTTTTTCGGAGTTTATCACCGCAATCTTTGTGTAGATTCCGGCCTTCTCAACATCAGTCTGTGCGGACTGGATTGTTTCCTCCAGTTTTTTAATCTCCAGGTTAAGTGAAGCGTTTCCGGAAATTTTGAACTCCTGCTCTGCAAGCTCTTTGTTGTCTTTTTTAGAACAGGAGAACAGAATAACAGATAATACAATTATGGACAGAATTAAAATGAGTCTTTTCATCTCTCCCTCTTTTAAATGGATTTTATTATATAATACTTTAATACAGGTTTAAAAAAAAGAAACTCTTTTTTTAAAAACCTCAGGGCAGGCAGTAAGCCGGATGAAACTGTTCTTTGTAATGCTGCCGAGCCTTGCTCTGCCCGGTTAAAAATTTTTCTTGAAACCGGACAGATTATGAGGATATTATATTATCAGAGGTAATTATAATATGTTTATTAAAAGACGGTATCCCCTTGTCACTTTAATAATTGCAGTTATTCTGTTAACATCTGTGATACTCTTTGCCAGAGCAGGCGGAGCGGGCGGAGAAATGGACAGCGGCGGAGGAGGGGGCGATGACGGTATTATTTATCTCATATATATAATAATCCGGCTTTTAATTGAACTTCCGTTCCCTCTTAATATAATTTCTGTAGCATTTGTTATCGGGGGCTTTGTAATATTCTCTTACATATCAAAAAAGAAACTGAAACAGCAGACAATCTACAACCAGCTCCCCACAGGTGAGGGCGTTAAAAAGGCTAAGGGTTATGACAGCTTTATAAGGAACAACCCCGATTTTGACGAGGAGATATTTAAGTCAAACGTGATGACTGCTTTCCTTAAGATCCAGGAGGCATGGGAGAAGCAGGATATATCGGGTGTAAGAAAATTCATCTCTGACGGAGTTTACCAGAGGTTCAACACGCAGTTTAAGATGATGCAGCTTTTAAAGCAGAGGAATACACTTGAAGATGTTACAGTTAAAAATATCTATATTGACCAGGTGGATTCAGACGGTCTTTATGATATAATACATACTGCCATACATGCCTCAATAACCGACAGGTTCGTAAGTGACCTTGATTCATCGCTCAATTCAGGGGGGAAGGAGGAGTTTGTGGAGTACTGGTCTTTCCTTAAAAAGAGGGGGAGGCCGAGAAAGGATATTTATGCAACAGACGACTGCCCCAACTGCGGAGCCCCACTCCCTGCTGATATGGGGGAACTGAGCAGATGTGACTCCTGCGGCACACAGACCAACTCCGGCGAATATGACTGGGTACTTTCGGAGATCACACAGGCTGATGACTACATCAGCTCAAATCCGAAGCTCGATAAATCACCGGGCCTTAATGAAAAGATAAGAAAGCTTATTGATGATAATGAGGATTTCTCTGTGCAGCTTGTTGAAGACAAGGCAAGCAACGGCTACCTTCAGATTATAACAGCCATGGCTTACAACGACCCCTCAATAATGAGGCGCTTTGTAAGTGATAATGTATTTGAAAAAGTTCAGTCGCGGATGACAGGGGGGACTGTTGCATATAACCGTATCTACCTTAATGATGTTTACCTTGTGGGTGTGAGCGAGAGGGAAAACGTCAATGACCTTTATATAGCGATAAAGTCATCTTCACAGAGAGTAGGTATAGAGGGGAATAGAGTGAATAAGATCGACCCTGTACTGATGTCTGACACCGAAATCGTGGTGATGAGCAGGGATAAAAACGCGAAGGCATCAAAGGGATCAATTTACGCGCATATCTGCGCAAGCTGCGGTGCCCCTGTTCAGAACTCCCTTAACCTGAACTGCGAATACTGCGGAGTTCCGCTTAACAGTACAGGTAACGAATGGATAATAACAGACCTGATGCCGGTTGCTGAATACAGAAACCTTGCCAGTGAAAACAGATCATCCTTCGGCTATAATGTTGACCCTGCCGCAATAGACAAACTGATGGACGTGAGAGACTTCGCCTTCAATAACATAATGGTTGTAATAGCATCTGACGGAACAATGAGCGCTGAGGAGTACCAGTATGCGCAGGACCTTGCGAAAAAGTGGGGCTATAATACAGATAAGATAGGGCCGCTATTCGGTATGGCTATGAGCGGCAATCTTGTGATTAAGATGCCCGATGATGAGAAGAAGCGTAATAAGATTTTCAGCCTCATGGATAAAGCTGCGGCAGTAGATGGAATTACAGTGGAGGAGCAGAACCTGCTTCGTAATATAAGGGAGCAGTACGGGATATCCGCGTAAGAGAATCTTTCATACGCCGAAGGGGGCCAGGCATGCCTGCCCCATACGAGTATAGGTCTGTGTCTCCTACTTAAAGCCTCTTATTGTTCCTTAAAGCAAACACCACCATTTTACGCATAACCCTTTCTTTAACTGAAGCAGGTGCTTCAAGCTTCATCCTTTCAATATGTCTTTGAGCTGACCCCGGTATAGGCCTGACTAATTCAAAGAGGAGTCCCTTTGCCAGTTTTAAAGGATGGCCTGCTGCAAGTCCTTTCAACGCTTTCAGGGAACCACCAAGCGCGATATCATCGGGGAGCAGATCTGTGCCGAAGGGGAAGGGCTGAAAATATCCCTGTTCCTGGTAGGGCTTCAGGAGCTTTGTGATTTTATCAGGGGTGTTGTTCCTGTACTCTTCAGGGATTTCATAATCCATGGGGATCTTTTTAGCTTTTTTTGCCTGGTCAAGGAGCTTGTTCTGGAACCTTGAATCTGCAACATTTATTAAAGCTGCAATTACATCCTGGTCCGGTTTCCCTCTTACATCAGCTATACCGTATTCTGTGACAATAATATCACGCAGGTGTCTTGGTACAGAGCAGTGGCCGTAGCTGAATACAATATTTGATTTCAGGGTTTTACCCGTTCCCTTTACGCTTTTTACCATTACTATCAATCTGGCGTCAGGGAGCGCGTGAGCCATGGAGACAAAGTTGTACTGCCCGCCGATTCCGCTTACAAGCCTTCCATCCTGCAGCTGGTCAGATGCTATTGAACCGAGGATACTTGTGACCATGCCTGTATTTATGAACCTGGCGTCTTTTCTCTGGAGGGCTCTGAGCTCCTCTCCGCCATAAAGCTGGTTAACCTTTTCAACGCCGGACATGGCAAAGAGCTTTCTCTCATCTTCACTCATCTCATTAAGGGCATCGTAAAAAGCCTGGGGCCCCACAAAAAACGCCCCGAGTATTATATGCCCGTTAAGAAGTTTGCTGCCCAGAATCTTTTTTATTTTAGTTCTGTTGGCTTTATCACTCAGGTCAGTGGGATAACTGACTTTACCATCCTTAATTGCACTCTTTGTAAACTTCAGATCCTTTTTCAGAATTCCGAATTCTGTAAGAAAAGTGAAATCCTTTTCAGTGAGTTTTTCATGAACTGCTTTCATATCAATGAGTTTGTCAATTATGTCAGCAGGTATTTTGTCAGCAGCCAGTTCACCTTTGTTGATCAGTTTCATAAGAGGCACACTGTCGAAAACCTTTCTTTTAAGAATTTTGTTTTTATACATCTGCATAAAGGCATCAACAAACATCTCTGATGAACCATACAATCCCTGTTTGAATACCTTCGTATCTCCCCATCTCTTTATCAGATCCCCGTGTTTTGCCATAATGCCGCTTTTCTCAAGGATCTCCCTGTAAACCTCATTATGAGTATTCCTCATTACAAGCCCTGCAACAATGGCATCACCAAGTGCACCAATACCCACCTGGATGGTGCCGCCGTCTTTAACCAGTGTGCTGACATTTATACCGATCATGTGATCAGGTAATGCAACAGCATCTTTAGGAGGGCCGAAAAGTGTATAATTGAACTCCTCCCCCTGAAGAATAATATCATAAGTATCTGCATCAATAACTGCATCACCATACATGAAAGGCATCTTTACATTAGCCTCTGCCAGCATTACAGCTTTCTCTCCGTTCTCTCTTTTCTGTTTTATAACTGCAGCAGCTTCAAGGCAGATGTCTGTGTTGCATGCCATGGAATATTTGTGCTCACCATCAAATTCACGGACAGAGATAAGCTGAGCAAAAACATTGCAGCCGAGATCGAATGCGTCACGGGCGCAGTGAGTGTAATTTGATGATATATGATTCATCTGGTAATGAGGATTGTTTAAATTAGCTCCTGCTTTGCAGAAGAATTCGTAGATTGCCACATTGTCAGGGAGCTTCCCGTCCCGGAGGTCCAGCATAAAATCAAAATCTATTACCCCGTCAAAAACCCTGTCAGCGATAGGTTTTAAAAATCTCTTTTCAATATCAGTATGCCCTCTGGGCTTTTCGAGGGGGAGGGCGGTTAATAGTTTCAGATTTATTGAAGGGTCCTCCTTTGCCCTGCGGTAGAATTCATTTGCTATAAGAATCGGTTTACCCAATGCAAGAGTCATGCCGAGTTTTATATCCTTCCCGAGAAACCTGATCACCTGATCAACGCATTGTTTTACATCATCTGAAACGATACCTGTTTTTCCATTCATTGAATCACCTGCCTTTTTATTAAATTTAAAATAACAAAAGCTGATTTGTACTTACTG
>DINC01000377.1 GCA_002425885.1 Spirochaetia bacterium UBA5550
TTATCATGGCACTGATCTTTTTTTCATGCTGCGGTGATCAGTTCAGTAATAGAGATAAATTACTCCCTCTGCGTATCTCTATTATGGAGGATAATAACAGCAGTATCACATTTGAAGATATTCTTTCAGGAAAATATACCTTCAAAGAATTCCATGAGAATAATCATGACCTGGGTTTTTCATCTTCATCATGGTGGATAAAGCTATCTATTGAAGACAGCTCTCTTCCGGCAGGTGAATATGTACTTGTATACGATCAGTCCTGGACCAATACTGTTGATGCTTATATAAGCTCTGCCGAAGGGGTTATATCATATAAGGCCGGGAGGGAGCATGGATTCAATTCAAGACCTGTGCCTGATCGTGTTTTTGTTTTCCCTGTAATGGTAAAGGGGGGGAACCCGGATATTTATCTGCGCCTTAAAACCCCGTACAGAATTGTTCTGGATTTTAAGTTCATGGATCGTGAAACATATTTTAAAAGAGGGTCTATCGTTGAGCCTTTTTATGGAATCCTGATTGCTTTTCTGATGTATAACCTGATATTTTTCTTTTTCATCAGGGAGAGTGTTTTTTTATACTACTGCGGATTTCTATTCACATTCCTTTTATTCCTTCTTGCTTTTGACGGCACAGGATTCATGTATTTCTGGGGCGGTTCTCCGGCATGGGATGATTTCGTTCTCACAGTGATGCTTATATTACAGAGCTTCTGGGTAATTCAATTTTTTATCAAATTCACCGGATCGGCTGAGTTACTCCCGACAGGTACCCGTTTTCTTCGTTTCCTCGCAGTTGCGACAATCCCCATGGCTCTGGTTAAACTGTTTTTCCCCGCAGAAAATACATTATTATGGGCACTGCCTCTCCTTCAGTTAATTGCGGTGACTCTTATATTTTTATCGATATCCATGGCTGTAAAAGGTTCAAGGAGTGCGGCCTATTTTTTTCTTTCATTCATTCTTCTTCTGGGGTTCAGCCTTGCGAATTCACTCACTTCATACGGACTGATAAGCGACAGTTATATTATGCATATGGGTATGCATATAGGGGCGTCAATATGCGCTGTCACCTTCTCCCTCGGTATGGCGGACAGGATAAACAGATTAAGGATGAGACAGGCTGAGTCGGAACGCACAGTGAAAGAACAGAATGTAAAGCTTGCGCGGAACAATGAAGAACTTGATGCAACAAATCAGGAGCTTTATGCGGCAATGGAGGAGATTGAAGCAGCTAACGGGGAGATGCATGCGATAATGGAGGAGCTGCAGAACTCGAACCGGCTGTTATGGGACAGCGAACAGCGCCTTTCCGGTATTTTCAGGTTTGCTCCGATTGGTATTTCTCTCTTTGATCTTAATGGTAATATTACCAGGGTAAACGATTATGCTCTTAATATGCTGGGTTATACCGAAGAGGAAATTCTTGGTAAATCCTTCCAGTCGCTTACACATCCCGATGATTTTTCAAAAGGGAGAGATCTTTTTAATCAGCTTATCTCCGGCAGAATTGACACATACAGGTATGATAAAAGATATATACGCAAAGACGGGTCTGAATGGTGGGCGGATGTTTCAACCTCGGCACTGAAGTCTGAATCAGGCAAAATTACTGCAATGATTGGTGTCGCAATTGATATTGATGAAAAAACTAAAGCACAGATGGAGAATGAGAGGATTCAGAATCAGTTGTGGCAGGCTCAAAAACTGGAAGCAGTGGGAACACTTGCCGGGGGTATTGCTCATGATTTTAACAATATACTTACAGCAATTCTGGGTTACACGGATCTTGCCATATCGGGTGTCAAAGATGGTGAAAATATTGAAGAGAGCCTGTTGCAGGTAAAGAGCGCGTCAGTGAGGGCTAAAGACCTTGTGAGGCAGATACTTACATTGAGCAGAAACGGGGATAATGTCAGAACCCCCGGCAGGATTGTCCCTATAATTGAGGATGCCCTGGGGCTTGTAAAAGTAGGTATATCCCCTGCTGTTAAAATTGTTTTCTCCAATAATTCCGGAGAAAGCCTTGTATTATGCGATCAGACACAGGTTCACCAGGTTGTACTTAACCTGTGTACAAACGCGCATTATGCGATGAAAGACACTGAAGGAGAAATTGCGGTTTCTGTGAGTAATGCCGCTGTTGATTCCGCTCTCGCAGCACTGCATAAAGTTATGCCGGGGGAATATGTTGTAATTACAGTATCAGATACAGGCACAGGGATGAACAGGGATATTCTTGAAAGAATATTCGATCCTTTTTTTACGACAAAAGCGCCGGGGATTGGTACAGGGCTGGGGCTCTCTGTCGCGCGGGGCATAATTCTGGATCATGGCGGCTTCATAACTGCAGAGAGCGAAGAGGGGAGGGGTACAAAGTTCTCTGTCTATCTGCCGGCATATAGTGGTACCGAAGTGCCGACTCCCGCTGAAAGGGTGGATGCTGAGATCCCTGGCGGTAGCGAACGTCTTCTCATCGTTGATGATGAACATGTAATAGCTGAAATGATTAGGCTTCTTTTCCAGAAGTTAGGATATACTATTAAGACTTCTCCCGGAGGGGATGAAGCGCTTGAAATATTCAATTCTGCACCCGATGAATTTGATCTTGTCATAACGGATCAGGTGATGCCCGGGATGAGCGGCCTTGACCTCACCAGGGAGATAAAAAAAATAAGGCCGGAAATGCCTGTAATACTCTGCACCGGATATAGCGAGATAGCTGATCCGATAAAAGCAAAGGATCTTGGAGTTTCTGAATTTCTCTCCAAGCCTGTAATGACAGAAGATCTTGCCGAAGCTATCCGCAGGGTACTGGACGGTACAAAGAAAGAATAACCGGAATTTCAGGTTAAACATTATACCGGGTTTTTTCAGTAAAAGTTTTTTTTATTTTCAGGGGAGTTATATTATAACAGTCAGCGTATTATTCAGACCCTGTCATTTCGAACATATGTGAGATGACCGAAGTAGAGCTGGAGGCT
>DINC01000266.1 GCA_002425885.1 Spirochaetia bacterium UBA5550
CAGGTAAAGAAAACATATGGACATAAATTAAAACCGCTTTGATAATCAGTATACAGGACTAATCTCTACATCCCCATTAATTGGCAGTTTAATTATATTCCCGTTAACTGTTCTGCTGTCTACCACCCATCCTCTGTTTACACCATTTTTCCCGGACAGGGACAACTCAGCACCCTGAAAGTATAGTCCGGTAAAACTCTTTTTTATTTCAAAACCATCAACCAGAATTGTTCTTCCTGATGGTATTTTAAATTTTACCTTTTTCACATCACCCAGTTTAAATAACCTGTTCATCATATTCATTACATATTCCGGACGATTGCTCATATAATCACGCAGAAGAGTATCCATCCTGTCCGTATTCATTCCGAAACTGCCGCAAACCCTGCTGTTATTATCAACAACAGACAAAAGATAATCACGGGTAAGAGTGTAATTAATTTTTTCCTCAAGCCGCTTTTTAAAAAGGGTTCTGAAAGTCTCATCTTTAAACATCAGCTTCCTGAAAATAAAATACCTCGGATCTGTCTCCTTCTTCGCATCTGAAAAAACAAGATTCATCGGCCTATCCTGTTCCCAGAGATGCTTTTTATCCGGCTCATAATAATTCACAAAACTGTGATCCATATCCCAGATCAGCCAGAACCATTTTGCGCCCTTCTCTCCCCTGTTCAATAATGCTATTCCCTGATATGGATCGCTATTTGCACAAAAAATATTTGTAATCCAGAAATTGATGAAGTTCTCAATATCAATTACAGATGAAGCATTATCAAAATCTATGGCCTGCCGGGAGTCCATTGCCCATTCATATAGCCGCTGGTATTCAGGAGGCCTGTCTTTTCTACCTTTTAATTTATAATAAACAAAATCTTTATGTCCGAAATGATTTTCAAGATAATCGCGGCTGAGGTGCTCAATTATCTCAAAATTACCGTGCCCGTGCGGTTTTCCGTTCAGGTACAGCCTCACCTGCTCAGTCATAGGAGCATAGCACCCGGTTTTTCCTGCAATATCATAAGCCATGGAATTTATAAAACCGAAAGATTCATCAGCCTTCCGCACAACAATACGCTTAACGGGATCACCTGTTCCCTTAAACAGCTCCCCGTCATTGAAGTGATCCTTACCATAAACTGACCTGAAAAAAAGCCTGAAGCTCTTCAGAGGATGAAGCCTGCTTGTCCCTCCATGAATCCTTACTCCGGCTCCTGTACCGAAAATAAGCTCACCATTTTTAAAATATGAAACAAATGATGGACGTTCCCAGTTCCGTCCTCTCTCAAGCGGATTGGAGTAAATTCCTGTAAACTCATCATAAAGGTCATGCTCATTAATGTACATGGAGATAATCGGCAGACCGGATTTTACTAAATTTTTGTCAATTATTACAGAACTGAGAATCTTATCCGGAGGGAGACTGGCGGCCTCGACCCACTCATCTCTTGATTCAAGTTTGGAAAGATCAAGACTTATCCTGTCGGCCCCGTTGTCTTTATAATTCTCTTCAGCAGGTACAACGTATCTGAGTNNCTGAGTCCCATCTCCTTCATAATCTGCCCCCTTCTGCCGAAGTTCAGCAAAGGAGATGGAAGTTCCCTGTCACGAAGTCTTTTTATTGCAGCATCAAAACTGCTTACACCTTCCAGCAGAGCACCGGAGGCAGCTATCGCTATAAATATTAAGAAGAGCAGTAGATTCTTTTTCATCTGATCTCTGTCAGATATCCCCTATCCTGTTGAAAAAGAAACTTGAGCTTATCTGTTGTGATATAGCAGCAAGCTCCTGTTTGATTTTAAGTATCATATCATCTTCAATTGTACTAAAACTATAGGAGATGACAGATTCCCCCTGATTTTCAGTAACACTTTCAATCTTACCCGCAGGGAGCGTTTTCTTAAGATAACTGAAAATGTCTCCGGCTTTTCCATTGTATTCACCTGCAGGCACAGTGAGAATAAGCATCCCGTCATTAAGCCGCCCTTTAAGAAACCTCGGCCCGCTCTGCAATATAAGAAGCCCGATAAATGTGACCAGGAGTATAATGCCGAGAAATAAAATATTAAATGTCGCACAACAGATAGAAGTCGCAACCACAATCATTATAAATCCGATCTCTTCCGGTTCTTTTATCGGTGTCCTGAACCTTACTATTGAAAGAGCACCAAGTAAGCCGAGAGAAAGAGGAAGAGAAAACTGGATGCATATAAAAATCCCGGTTATCGCAACACCAAGCAGCGGGAACGCCCTGTGGATCTGACTCCCTGTTGCCCTGTTCTTGTAGAATTTGAGATACAGATAAGATACAATCATCGCTGCAATAAGAGAAAGCATCAGCAGCAGAAGAAATGGAAAGAACCCGATATCCTCCATCTTCTGGCTTCCGAAACCTTTCAGTAAAATAGAAGTTATTTTTTCGTAAGATAAATTCATAAGTACACCTTTACCTGAAATTTGTGTAATAAATCAATAATGACGCCGCGTAAGTTTCTGATAACACGCGCTGTATTTTGAAAATGCTGATTTTTTTAAACCCATGTCAGTCAGGGGATATAATGATGGAGGTAGTTCACACTCCCCGCCTTTAACTTCAAATACTGCAGTCTGAAGCATTACAGAACTCATGTAGGGAATCATTATCCTGCTGGTTCTTGGCGAATGAATATCAAAGTCAAAACAGATACGGGACCCGGAATACGGATCAATGTACCTGAACCGTTTGTAAGTAATCTGAAATGCAGGGAGAAGCTTGTCCTTAACCACCACCCCTTTACTGCTGAGTAAGGCAGGCATTCCAAGAAGACGCCCATCCTCAAGAGGCATACGCGCAATCTCACCTCCTGAATACGGAGAATTGACTCTTGCCTTATCTCTTCTTGAGCCTATCTTGTATTTAACCTCAACAAATGCCGCATCGTAATGATAGCTGTACTGAAGATCGGAATACCACCTGAGCCTCACCTTGGTTTTAAGATAAAAGCTGTTAAATTTCTGATCAAGGTATTTCCATTGCATAGTATCATAATATATACTTGAAATCATCCCCTGCGGGAATTCAGGATCAGGTTCACAATACCTGGACAGCCATCCGATAATATCCACTGACCGGGTGTTGTTTATTATATATTTCAGTTCATGTTCAACTGTATTATTNNCTGATGATGTTATTAAAAATTATTACAAATAAGGAAAAATTATTAAATTTCAACCCAAAATAGTCAAAAACAATTTATAACAGATGATTACAACTATTTTTTAAAACCATAAAATCATTATAGATATGTATAACTGGAAGA
>DINC01000154.1 GCA_002425885.1 Spirochaetia bacterium UBA5550
TTATGTTAGATGGTTTACGCAGTTATGATCCGAAAAATCTCTATTCTGTAATAAAAGATTCATGGCAGCAGGGGGAACACGGCTGGAACAGCAGCTTTTCTCTTAATATAAATGCTTCAGAAATTTCTAATATCATTATTACCGGTCTTGGGGGATCCGCAATAAGCGGAGATCTTATGAAGAATTTCTTGGGTGCTGAGCTTAAAAAGCCTCTGATTGTCAACAGGACATACTCTCTCCCTGAATTTGCTGATGAACATACACTCGTGATTGCTTCATCATATTCCGGAAATACTGAGGAGACAATTTCTGCTCTGAATAATGCTTTGTCCAGAAGATGTAAAATAATAGTTCTGACAACAGGCGGAGAAGCCGGCAGAATTGCAATTGAGAATGGAATCCGGACCGTTCCGCTTATGAAGGGATTTCAGCCGAGATATGCGCTTTATAATTCCTTTTTTACACTGTTGCGGGTTTTTCAGAAGCTGGGTATTACAACAATCAGCGATTCTGAAGTAAAGAATCTCATATCAATGTTGAAAGATCTTGGGGATGAGTGGTCNNGAATCGGGCATGGCTTTTAAAACCGCAGTTGAGCTTAAGGGGTTTACTCCTGTTATATATTCCGCAACTGATTTTAATGAAGCCCTGGGGAGAAGATTCAAGGGGCAGCTTAATGAAAACAGCAAGCTTCACGCCTGGTCTGCGGAATACCCGGAGATGAATCATAATGAAATAGTGGGCTGGGAGACATTCGGAGCTCAGGGTGTTAATTATAAAATTGTTAACCTGTATGATAACGATATGCATCCCCGTGTTAAAAGAAGATTTGAAATAATTAATAATTTGCTGAATAAAGAAAAAATCGATATTATTAAACTTGATGGTAAAAAAGGGACTCTTAGAGAAAGGCTTATTGAAATGGTTTATCTCTGCGACTGGATATCCTATTTTCTGGCACTCTTAAACGGGAAGGATCCCGGTGAGATAGATTTTATTCATCATCTGAAAGATAAAATGGCGGAGGGTTGATAATGGCATTATCTGAAATCGTTATTAAAAAAATTGATGAGTGGACCAGACCACCGTATGATGAAAAATGTATAAATGAAATAAAAGCGCTTGTCGCAGAAAATAATGAAAAAGAGCTGAATGAGCGTTTTGCCATAGAGCTTGAATTCGGAACAGGGGGGCTCCGCGGGCTTATAAGAACCGGAACCAACGGAATGAATATATACGTTGTAGCCAGGGCAACGCAGGGCCTTGCGAATTATGTAAAGAAGTCTGGCGAAAAGGAGCCTAAGGCTGCAATAGCTTATGATTCACGGCTCTATTCAAAAGAGTTTGCTATGGAAACAGCGGCAGTGCTTGCCTCTAATGGAATTAAAACATATATTTTCAGAGAGCTTCGCCCTGTACCTCTTCTAAGCTACGCGGTACGGAAACTGGGATGTGTTACAGGTATAGTTATAACCGCAAGCCACAATCCGAAAGAATATAACGGATATAAGGTCTATTGGAAGGATGGTGGTCAGATAATTTCTCCCCATGATGCAAATATCATAAAAGAGGTCCGCTCTGTTGAAAAGATTACAGATGTTGTAAAAGATGATTTTGAGTCTCTTGTAAAAAATGGAATGATAGAATGGATCGATCCATCAGTGGAAGAGAGTTATATAAGCGAGGTTGTATCGCTATCCATAGCTCCTGAAGAAATTAAAAAAAGCAATGTTAAAGTCGTATATAGTCCTCTTCACGGAACAGGGGGCACGCTTGTACCGGTTGTTCTTTCACGGATCGGCTTTACTGATGTGATTTATGTGGAAGAGCAGATGCAGCCGGACCCGGCATTTCCCACTGTGAGAAAGCCGAATCCTGAGGAGAGGGATGCCCTTGACATGGCAATCTCATATGCTAAAAAGCACAATGCAGATATCGTTATAGCAACAGACCCTGACTCCGACAGGATGGGAATTGCTGTTAAAAAAGAGAATGGGGAGTTTGACGTTATTTCAGGAAATCATATTGGTTCAATAATTGAGCATTATCTGTTATCACGGAGAAAAGAGAAGGGGAATCTCCCTGCAAATGGAGCTGTTGTTAAGACCATAGTGACAACAGATCTTCAGGACAGGATTGCCGAGTCATTTTCAATGAAGGTTTTTAATGTGCTGACAGGCTTTAAATATATAGGTGAGAAGATCCTCGAATTTGAAGAGCAGAACAGTTATGAGTATGTGTTCGGCGGGGAGGAGAGTTACGGATATCTTACAGCAACTTATGCAAGAGACAAGGATGCCATTGCAGCAACACTAATGATTGCAGAGTGCTGCGCTTATCTTAAAAACAGGAATATAACTTTAACAGCTTATCTTGATACAATCTTTAAGGAATACGGCTATTATGATGACAGAAATGTTTCCATTGATGCTGAGGGACTTAAGGGGATCGAGGTTATCAATGATGTTATGAAAAAGTTCAGGGGAAAGGCCCCGGCAGAGATTGGCGGAGTTAAAACGAAATCTGTAATAGATTATAAAAACGATACTGTTTATGACAATGATGACAGAAAAAAAGCGCTGCCGAAATCGAATGTGCTTAAATATATCCTGGAAGATGGATCAACTGTAACAGTCAGGCCTTCAGGGACAGAACCGAAGATTAAGTTTTATTTTTCAGCCAGGTCAGACTCTCAGACAGAAACAGGGGCTAAACTCAGCAGGATGATCGATGATCTTATTCCAGGTGTGAAGAGCTTTATTTCAATGAGTATCAGGGGTTAATCCCCTGATCAGTTGACTTTCAGGTTGTCAGGGTGTTCAGCATACTGTTTTTTAAGGTTCTGATGGAAAACGTCAAAGTCCTCTTTTCTGTTCAGGCCGTATTTTGTAAGTACATCATCTTCCATAAAGAGAAAATCAAATTTGTTTTCTTCTATTAAACACATTGAATTGGCAATATAGGTTATATACACTGCATCTCTGTTTTTTATCTCAGGATTCAATGGCGAGTGGTGGTAGGCTATACTTTCAATTATGTATTCAGGGAAATTCCATTTTTCAGCAATCATTCTTCCTATCGAGGAATGGCTTATCCCCATGGATAACTCCTCAAGAGCTGTTGAAGTCCTCATCTGCCTGTTCACTGATATTGTTTCAATCTGTTGTGTCAGGTCTGCGTTGGCTGAAAGCAGTACAATTTTACCAAGGTCATGCAGCAGACCGGAAAGTACAACCATATCTGAAAGTTTAGGAAGGCCGACTTTTTGCGCGATAAGTCTTGTGTAGAACGCACACCTGTTGCAGTGATCCCATATATCTCTGAATGAAGAGAAACGTTCATCCATAATTTTTCTTGTAGTACTTGCCACCAGAATCGCGTTCAGATTTTTCAGCCCGATTATTTTAAGTGCATCTGCTATGTTTTCTATTCTTTTCGGTGACATGAAAAGAGCAGAGTTGGAAAGTTTAAGTACAGATGCTGAAAGTGCAGGGTCAAGTGCTATCTTATGTGCTATGTTGTTCAGGGATACATCCCTGTTTCTGCACATAGCCTGCAGTTCCATGATATGCTCCGGAAATGTGGGGAGGTCGTTTATTTCACTGACAAGCTTATCTCTTATTATACTTGTCATCTCCGCAGCCTGTGTTTTTAAAGGGATGCGAAATGATGATTGTGTAATGGCTCCATTGGAAACAATCTTGAATGAAGAATCTCCGATACCTGAGTTTTTGAGGAAAAGCATTGTCAGAGGTATGCCGAGGCCTTCACCTTCGTCGTCATCAGCAACGTCCATGTATATATCAGCAAAGTCTGTATATTCGCGGGCTTTATCCAGCCTCATCTTGATTCTCTCCTCTTCAAAAGGGAGGAGGCCTGTATTGTTTCTAATCAGTATAATAAAACCGTCGTTATCTTTGCGTAAGTTCAATTCAACGCGGTAACCGCTCTCTTTAAGTTCCTCGGGCAACTGCTCCATCTGCTCTACCATGAAGTTTTTAAAACTGATCATTCCTTCTTCGTAATGCTCAGGATTGCTGATGTCGAGGTTCTGCTTCTTGAAATAAATCCGTTTTGAGTTTGCCTTAACGGCATTTATTATCAGTTCCCTTGTTACATTTTCGACAGGCCCCTGAAGGTAGAGCATATCGGTCTTTGCAAGGATTTTGGTGAATACAGAGTTAACGAATCTGGTAATTTCTCTGTTGTTATAATGGAAGGTCAGCCTGACCTTTTCTCCATTTAATACCTGATCTGATAACTGGGAACTCTTAGATATAATCATATTCCAATCT
>DINC01000153.1:0-3613 GCA_002425885.1 Spirochaetia bacterium UBA5550
TGGGAAATTATTACACAGTTTTTAAAATAAGCAGAACAATATGGCTTGTAATAACAGGATTGACTATAACCGCATTTATTGTGATATATATTAAGGATTCATTTTTCACCAGGAATGAAGAAAATGAACAATAAAATGTGATGATAATAAAAAAGCTCCGGATACCGGAGCTTTTTTATTATCACGGCCAGGGATTCCAGTCACCCCAGTTGTCATAGTACTCTTTAAGGGCCGGCATTCTCTGAATGTTGTTTTCAACAAACAGCTTGGTCATCTGAACAATCTCCTGCTCCCTCTCAATTGTTATTTCACCAAGAAGAACCCGGGTTCTCAGAAAAATAAAATATGTATCGAGAACATCGTGTATGCAGTAATCATTGATCTCTGTTATCTTCCCTTCAAGAAACATGTCATAAACTTCACTACCCTTTGTTGACATTTTCCCCGGTTTTCCGAGAACCTTGGCAAACAGATTAAGTCCGCCATTTAGTCTGATAGCGTTATAATTAGACAGCCAGTCCTGCAAATCAACATGCTTTGTGCCGAAACGGTTTCTACCTGCCCATTTATCTTTAAAATGTCTTTTTACAACATAACCGTATCTGAAAGCCATAAGTTCAAGCAGAGGTATATCAAAACCGCGCCCATTAAAAGTAACCAGTGCCGCGTGGTTATAAAGGTTTTCAACACCGTGCCAGAAAAGCCGCACCATCTCAGCAGGTCTGAAAGCAGGCCTGTCAAGACTCACAATATCCACAAGGGTAAAATCTTCACGTATCTTGGCAATACAAACAGATATAGGGTATTGAAAAGTTACAGGTATAAAATCAGAAGTGCCGTTAGAACCTTCCAGGATTTCAGCCTGGTATTTTCTAACGGCAGCATCATCTTCTAAATCTTCATGCGGATATTTGACTTTTTTAATTAACTTCGGATCCGGAACTGATTCAACATCAAAAACAAGATACTTTACTTCATCGTATTTAGAACTCAACTATCACTTCCCGTTTGCTTTTTCTTCCATTTTAGCCAGAAAGTCTTTAATATAAGGATCTGTTTCGCTTTCCTTTGCTTTCTTCCATGCCGGCTCTGATTTTTCCCTGTCGCCGATTCTTACAGTTGCAAGAAGAGCCGCATATCTTACCGTCGCATTTTTATCTGACAGCAGGACATTATTAAGCGCTTCAACTGCATCCTCCTCCCCTATATAACCGAGAGCCATAACAGAATGCAACCTTACCATATCACGTGAATCTGTAAGAAGAGCCACGAGCTGTTTTACTGCATCATCCTCTTTTTGCTCTCCGCACCAGTCAGCAGCCTGCACTATAGTATTTTCATCTTTTGCAGGATCAAGATTTGCAAGATAAGTTTTTGCATCCTGTGCAAATAATGCCGACGAAACGAGCAAGAATGTCAGAAAAATAATGGCCTTTTTATTCATATTAATCTCCAGATTGATATTACTCATTATCGAATAATCATATTAAATAATGAGTACGGTGTCAATACTTTTATCGTCATCTTTGCCATGTGAANNGCAGCCATGTGAATACTGTTAAAAAAAGCGGCTTCTTATAAAATATTTGTGTAAATCTGCTTCAGCCGGATTCAAGCATCCTGGACATCAGGTATTCCAGATCATCAATATATCTTTCATCATTAGTTATCCGCCACATTGTCGCAGCACCCTCATATAGATGAACCATCCTTCTGGATACCTTCTCAACATCAATATCAGCAGGAAGTCTGTCATTTTTAATCATTTTCTGAAGAAATTGCATTACAACATTTATCCATCCGTCAATGACCCCCTTCAGAAGAGTCATCATGTCAGGATCTTCTGTATCCAGCTGAAAACAGGCTTCGGCAATGGGGCATCCGCGATAACGTATCTGAAAATCCTCTTTAATTGCTGAATGATGTACTATCAAGCACAAGATTGACAAGTTTCATCTTTATATAATTATCATATTCCATCACGCATTCTTTGATAAGGTCTCTTTTTGAAGGAAAATACTTATAAAATGACGCTTTCGCGACATGAGATTCTTCAATAATCTGATTTATACCTGTGCTCTTAATTCCCTGACTATAAAAAAGCCTCATGGCAGTTAAGAGCACCCTTTCTCTAACGTTAAATTTTTCTGACATTTTTTACTCTCCGTAACCACTTTTTTTATTGACAAAAGACTATCCAGACGGTATTTGAAATCATACAGACAAGTATGTCTATCTGTCTACTACTATTTTAAAAAAGACAGACATGTCTGTATGATTTTCAGCTAAATTAAATAAATAATACAAGCAGGGAGGAAGCTGTGATTTTTGATTACAATCAGGAAGCCCTAAAAAATCTAAAAATTGAGGATACATCAATCCTTGATAGACTGGTCGATTACAAACAGGCTAGGGAGGAACGTCAGAAAAAAGCTCATTACCAGCGGGACAAAAGGATGTCCATTAAGGAAGCCGTTGCGGAGTATGTCCACGATGGTGACATCTGGTGTGATGGAGCGTTCGGATATGTTAAAACCGGACTGCAGGGCTGGTGGGAGATAATTCGCCAGGGGAAAAAGGGACTACAGGCTATCGGTTCACCTAACACCAATATGTCTTACGGTATACCTTTCGGTAACGTAAAATACTGCCACTCATCGTATACAGGTGCTGAGATGCGCGGTATAGACAAAGGTTTTTCCAGAAACATAAAAGACGGAAATGTTAAGATTCTTTCCGACTGGAGCCACGGACTTATGGCGCTCGGTTTTAAAGCGGCACAGCTCGGTATGCCGGGATGTTTTTCCAAACAGGGTCTCGGCTCTGACATAGTAAAATATAATCCTTATCTGAAAGTTGTTCAGAATCCGATCGCAAAGGAATCAGATCCCGTTGTTTATGTTCCTGCTATTTGTCCGGATGTAATTATCATTCATGTTAACGCCGCTGACAAATTCGGCAACTCAAGGTTCTACGGCCCTGCTGTAAACGACATAGCAGTAGCAGCAGCAGCGAGAAGAGTAATTATAACCTGTGAAGAGATTGTCTCCAACTACGACATACGCTATCACGCTAAAGGTGCGCAGATCCCCTTTAACAATGTTGATGCAGTTGTAGAGCTGCCTTTCGGAGCAGTACCGGGGTACATGCCGAATGAATACTACTGGATGAGATACTTCTGGGAAAAACTTTTCCTCATGACACAGAATGAAGAATCATTCAAAGCATATGTGAAAGAATGGATTCTCGACACCAAAGATGTAAACGATGTTATTGAAAAAGCCGGTGGAATTGAATGGATCAAGAAAAGCCGCAGAAGAGCAAGAGCTGCCGAAGGTAACATTGATCCTGACGGCGTAAGTTTTGCCTATAAAATATGGCAGGATGGTATGGATACAAAGGATATCGACTAATCCATAATCCATACCTTAACATATGATTAATACTTTTTATTAATTCCAAGGAGAAAAAGATGTCATCAGATAAACCAATGAATCCACTTGAAATGCTTGCATATATTATTGCCAGACAGATTAACGATCATGAAGTAGTATACATAGGAACCGGTATCCCCATGGTTGCTGCGATCCTCGCAAAAAAAACACACGCACCG
>DINC01000153.1:3653-4228 GCA_002425885.1 Spirochaetia bacterium UBA5550
CGCACCGAATATAACATTCGTTTACGAGTCAGGCGGACAGGACCCGGAACATCTCGAGATGCCATGGTCTGTAGGAGGCCCAATGACATGGAGAAAAGCGCCTCTGATTATGGAGATGTCATACTCTTTCGGTCAGTGCGCTACCGGCTTAATCGACAAAGGTTTCCTCGGATTCGCACAGATAGATATGTATGGAAATGCAAATACACACCAGATCGGAACAGATTACCTGAATCCTAAAGTAAGACTTACAGGTTCCGGCGGTAATAACGACGTATCTTCACTTGTTCATAAACTTATATATGTGGGTCTTCAGGATCCCACTAAATTCTTAAAGAAGGTGGATTTTATTACTTCACCGGGTTGGCTTGACGGGGGTGACAGCAGAAAGAAAGCCGGTTTATTAAATGATGGGCCTATAGCGGTAATTACATCAGCAGGTGTTTATGATTTCGAACCTGACACAAAAAGGATGAGAATAAACACACTACATCCGGGAGTATCACCTGAGCTTGCTCAGATGGCATCCGGTTTTGAGCTGATAAGGCCTGAGGGAGAGATCCCCGTAACTGAAA
>DINC01000350.1:0-2917 GCA_002425885.1 Spirochaetia bacterium UBA5550
AAATTGTTATTAATAACAATTTAAAATAATAAGCGGGGAGGTCTTATGGATAAAATTCTGCGAATAGATATGGGTGCGGCCGGCGGTCCGAAAATGAAAGTGCATGATTTGGGGCAGTATGCCGGTCTTGGAGGTAGAGCTTTGACCTCAGCTATGATTGCAGCAGAAGTTGAACCTACTGCCAATCCTCTTGGCGCTGAGAACAAACTTGTAATTGCTCCGGGGCTTCTTAGCGGCACAGTGGCTGCTATGTCAGGAAGAATTTCTGTGGGATGTAAAAGTCCGCTCACAGGTGGTATTAAAGAGGCCAATTCCGGCGGGCAGGCAGCTCAGGTTCTTGCAAAACTCGGTTATGCGGCAATTGTTCTCGAAGGTCTTGCTCCTGAAGGGAAACTTTACAAAATCCTTATTAATAAGGATGGAGTTAAAATTGAACCTGCTGATGAATACAAAATGCTTCCCAACTATGATTTGATAGATAAAATAAAAGGTGTGTATGGAGACAAAGTCACCTGCATGTCAATCGGACCCGCAGGTGAGATGAAGCTTTCAGCATCATCAATTGCAATAACAGATATGGAATTCAGGCCCACACGACACGCGGGACGGGGTGGTGTAGGCGCTGTTATGGGCACTAAAGGTGTTAAAGTAATAATTATGGATGATGCGGGAGTTAAAAACAGGGAGCCGAAAGATCCTGAAAAATTCAGGGAAGCCAACAAAAAATGGGTAGAAGGTCTCAGGTCTCATGCTGTAACAGGTCAGGCTCTCCCCGCTTATGGAACTAATGTACTTGTTAATATAATCAATGAATCAGGCGGATTCCCCACAAGGAACTTTAAAGAGGGGAGATTCGAGGGTGCCTCAGCCATAAGCGGTGAAACCTTTGCAGATATCGAAACAAAGCGCGGCGGGAACCCCACGCATGGATGCCACAGGGGATGCGTTATCCAGTGTTCAGGAACTTATGTTGATAAAAACGGTAAGTTTGTATCAAAACAGCCGGAATATGAAACAACCTGGGCCCATGGTGCAAACTGCGGTATAGATGATCCTGATACTATTGCAATGCTCGATTATCTGGATGACAACTACGGTCTTGATACAATTGATATGGGTGCTGCTATCGGTATTGCAATGGATGCAGGAATTATCAAATTCGGAGATAAGGAAGGTGCAATAAATCTTATTAAAGAGGTCGGCAAAGGAACTTATCTTGGCAGAATTATCGGAAGCGGAGCTGCAGTAGCTGCAAAAGTTTTCGGTGTTGAGCGTGCGCCTGTTGTTAAAGGTCAGGCTATGCCGGCTTACGATCCCCGTGCTATTCAGGGTATCGGTGTAACCTATGCTACAAGTACAATGGGTGCAGACCACACTGCGGGATACTGTATTGCCACGAACATTCTTAAATGCGGAGGATTTGTTGATCCTCTTAAACCTGAAGGCCAGATTGAACTTTCAAGAAACCTCCAGATTGCAACCGCAGCTATTGACTCAACAGGGATGTGTCTCTTCATCGCTTTTGCGATTCTTGATCAGCCGGAAACATTCCAGGCTCTTGTAGATATGCTGAATGCTTTTTACGGGTTAAGTCTTGATGCTGACGGAGTTGCGGAGCTTGGTAAAAAGGTTCTCTCCGCAGAGCGTGATTTTAATAAAAAAGCAGGCTTTACAGCAGCTCATGACAGGCTCCCCAGATATTTCTATACTGATAAACTTCCGCCTCATAATAAAGTATTTGAAGTAACTGACAAGGAACTTGACAGCGTATTTAACTGGTGATAAAAAATGCGGCAATCCGGAAACAGATTGCCGCATAAAACAAAACTATATGATAAAGAAAATAATAATTAAAAATATCCCTGAGGCCGCAGATATTATTTTTTATGAGCTTCAGGGAGGTTTTTATATTGAGACTCTGTCCGGTACCACAATTATCTCATTTCTGACAAAATCATGTGATATCCCGGAGAGTTACATCATCGATAAAATAAAAACTATCTTTCATAACGGAAATCCCGTTGATGACATTAAAACTGTTAAACTTTATGAAGATTCCGTTGTAGCTATATCCGGTGCGATGCCGGGGATTGTTGGAGCAATGATGAGAATCGGAAGCCCCTATGCGCCCATGAGAGAAAGCATAACTGACAAGGGGGCCACTGAAGGGGTTATTGGAGAAATGATTCCGGTTAAACTGAAACTGTTCAATGTTATACTCAGCGATCACGGGAAACGTTTTACTGAAAATGGTGTTATTTTTGAAAGAGAAACAATTCACAGATTAATCCGCAAATGCGAATACGCGGCAGGGAAAAAATTTTTAATCAGTATTGATAATGAATCTTTAGAATCATCATATGTTGAACAGCTGACAGATGAAAAATATTTAATATCTTCTGCCATCTGAAAGAGAGCACCGGATATAAAAATTACCGATGAAAGCAAAAATTAAATTATTCGCGACTCTGAGAAACGGAAGATTTGATGCTGCAGAAATGAACCTTGCTGAAGGAACAACTATTCTTAATATAACTGAACAGCTCGGAATTGAAAAAAAAGATGCTGCAATCCTTTTTATAAACGGAGTTCATGCTGAACTTGACTCTATAATAAATGAAGGTGATGATGTGGCTATTTTCCCGCCTGTCGGGGGCGGGTAATTCATAGTTGAATTCAGGCAATAATATTTTGCCTCAAATATTTTCTTTCAGTAACAATAGCAAACCATAGTCAAATTTCCTCCATAGATTTTAAAACCGGCTCTTCAATTAAATATAAAAACCAGCGTACAAACAAAAACTCTTTTTTATCTTAAATCGGCAAACATAAAAAAAACCGTCCGGACGCTGTAAATGAATTGACACGTCAGTTCATTATTAGTAAAGATGTTTAATAATGATGCGAATGAATATAA
>DINC01000350.1:2965-4450 GCA_002425885.1 Spirochaetia bacterium UBA5550
AAGTACAAAAAAATGTATCAGGAGAAACTGAGTTCACCTGAAGATGTTGCAAAGCTGGTTAAAGCAGGTGATTTTATTGATTACGGTTTCTTTAATGGCAAGCCTGTTGCTTTTGACAGGGCTCTTGCCGCAAGAAAAGCTGAATTAAGTGATATAGTCATTCAAAGCTGTGTCACTGTACTCCCGGTACCGGAAGTAATTTTAAAAGATCCCCTGGGGGAAACATTTACTTACCATGATGTACATTTTTCACCGCTCACAAGAATTATGCAGAGCAAAGGTGCACAGAATATTTATTATGCGCCACCGGTTCTTGGAGAAGCTGAGATGTACAGCTGTCCGAATGATGCTGCAAGCGGAAAGTTCGGTGTACCCTTAAGAGATTTCATGGTAGTAAGAACTGCTCCTATGGATGAATATGGATATTTTAACTTCGGGCTCAGTAATTCATGTACATACGAACAGTCTATAAATGCGAAAGTTCTTGTCATTGAAGAAAATCCTAATATGCCTGTGGCCCTGGGTGGAGCAAAAGAAAAGATCCACATTTCTCAGGTAGATTATATAATTCATGAAGCTTCCCCTCTTGGTGAACTTCCTCTTAAGGAGCCTTCAGACATAGACCGCCAGATTGCACAGCATGTTCTCACCCAGATTGAAGACGAATGCGTTATTCAGCTTGGAATAGGGGGAATGCCTAACGCGCTTGGACAGCTTATAAGTGAAACAGATCTGAAAGATCTTGGAGGCCATACAGAGATGCTGTCAGATGCCTATGTTGATATGTTTGAGTCAGGCAGAATGACAGGCCTTAAAAAGAATTCAGATGTGGGTAAAATTGTTTATACATTTGCACTGGGAAGCAGAAGGCTTTATGATTTTGTTCACAACAATAAAGCTCTCGCTTCATATAATGTTTTTTACTCCAATCATCCGATAAACCTTGCGAAGATAGATAAGCTCATTTCTATCAACCAGGCTCTGAAAGTTGATATATACTCCCAGGTAAATGCTGAAAGCAGCGATTTCAGGCAGATATCAGGTAATGGCGGTATGCTCGATTTTGTTCAGGGAGCATACTGGTCAAAAGGCGGAAAGAGCATGATATGCCTCCCTTCATCATATACAACAAAAGAAGGTGAGATTAAATCAAACGTATTACCGATTCTTCCTCTTGGAACAACTGTCACAGTTCCCAGGCAGACTGTTCACATGATTGTTACAGAATACGGCAGTGCGGTTATGAAAGGTGCATCCACATGGGCCAGGGCAGAGCGTCTTATAAATATTGCTCACCCGGAATTCAGGGATGATCTTATAAAGGCGGCCCAGGAAAATAAAATCTGGCGCCGTTCAAATAAAATAGCTTAACAGTAATTGTTGCTTCCTTCATTCCAACCCCGACTCCAAAGAGCGGGGTTTTTTTATTATTTTTTTAATTTAGGGTTTTACACTTTAAAATTATTATGAGTAATATTATAGTAT
>DINC01000349.1:0-1240 GCA_002425885.1 Spirochaetia bacterium UBA5550
CAGCTTTTATAACCGGGTTACTGTTGGAGTTATTTATAATGTAAAGTTTTTCCAGCACATTATTGATTATCCATCCCGGAGTTGAAGCTCCGGCTGTTACAAGCACATATCTTGAAGTCTTAAACTCTTCCGCGTTCAGTTCTTCATCAGTTTCGATATGAAAAGTCTTTATACCGTTATCAGTACCTATTTTGGCAAGCCTTGTTGTATTGGCTGAGTTCTTCCCTCCCACAACAACAAGGGTATCTATGCCGCGGGCTATACCTTCCCTGACATCATCCTGCCTGAGACGTGTTGAATCGCATATAGTATCGATCACTTCAACATCGCGGTGTTTATTCCGGATCAGATTAACAATCTGATCAAACTGGTTTCTTTCATGAGTGGTCTGTGACACGATAAGGTATTTTTCAGCCGGTTGCAGAGTTTTAATATCATCAGGTTCTGAAACAACATGCACACCTGAAGTTGCATAGCTCTTCAGACCGATAACCTCAGCATGGTCTCTGTCACCGACAATAATGGTGAAATATCCGTTTGAGGAATATTTTTTTATATAGGATTGAACCCGTGCTACTCTTGAGCAGGTCAGATTTATTGTTCTTGATGCCTCATTTCTGATAACACGGTTTTCATCCACAGGGATACCGTGAGTCCTTATGGCAATCTGCTTGTTTTTAATATCTTTCAGAGAGTTTATTGTAATAAGTCCCCGGTTTTTCAGTACTTCAACTGTCTGCGGGTTATGTATAAGTGGTCCGTATACATATATATTTTCATCACAGGAATTCAATTCATCAACAATTTTAAGTATAGCATTCCGCACTCCCATGCAGAAGCCGGAATTTTTTGCCATTTCTATTTTCATTCTGACTTACCTGTACCGGCAATTTTTACATCAGGCCTGCCCAAGGTCCCGCGTACGGCAAGAACAAGAGAGTTATTGTTTACCATAATGTTAATCATATCTTTATATTGTTCCAGTGCCGCTGACTCAGGATCTATATTGATATTAAGATCAAGTTTCGAATTATCAGAACGTTCGGCCATTTCAATTGTTCCGGTAATACTGCAGTTCAGATCTGTGCCTGATAACTTTAAATTTCTGATCCTGGCAACACCGTTTACGATATCAATTTCTGCTATTCCGTTCTCAATATTAACAGTTTCAAGTTTAAGAGGGAAGGGTCCCATGGGGCCTGGAATTGAAATCTCTTTTAATCTTATTTTACATTCTTCA
>DINC01000349.1:1257-5422 GCA_002425885.1 Spirochaetia bacterium UBA5550
TCAAGGATAAGTTTAATCTCCCCGGAACCTGGTATTTTTTTAATCTGATCAGGGATGATGTCAATGTTGCCGTTAAGATTCATTATAATTTCAGCATCAGGTGAAGTGAACCTGAAATTATCAAACTGAAAATCTGCAAGTAATCTTTTAGTTATAAATAACCTGTAAGGATTAACTGAGGGATTGATAAGTATGTTTTTAAAAAACAGTTCATGCCCGTTATTTAGGACAATCTCAATATTTTCGGCGGATGATTCGCTTAAAATGCTGAACTCAAGGGACTTCAATGATATTGTTCTGAAACTTTTTCCCTCGTAATCGAAGAGCTTTTTCTTAATCAGATAATCGTACGGGAATGTGATAACTGAAAAAATGATTATCAATATAATCGCCAGCACTGTATATTTACCTGAATGAGGCAGCCTGCGTACAATTTTTATGTATGAAAATAGTTTTAAAAAAAACAGTTTAATTTTAATTATTAATTCTCTGTATCTCATATTTATCTCTTTGTCAGGCTTACGACTGTTAAAATTGCGTCATATCTGCTTCTTTCTTTAATACCTGTATTTATTAAAATGTTTTTAGTTTTAAGTGTGGAGTTTGAATTTTCAAGACGGTTAATAAATTCAAGCAGGGATGATATTGTTACACCTTCAAACTTAATTTCGGTAGTAACCTTTTGAATTCCATTCTGTATTATGCCCGGGTTCTCTCTCAGATAAGCTTTATTGCCGGATATATTAAGAGTTACAGCAATGTCATCAACAAGCGGTGCAATACCTTTTCCATCAGGCGTAGCAGCATTCAGCCTGCTTTTTTCAGCAAGAATTTCTCTGTAATTGTTGTTAATCTCTTCGAGTTTATTAAGCCTTGCCATATTCCGTTCATATGAACTGTCAGACTGTCTTTTAAAATCTGTAACAGGCTTAATTATAAAAAAATAAAAAATACCTGCAACGATAACAGTTGAAAGCAGCATTAAAAGACGTTTTTCTCTTGAGCTGAGATTTATCATGTAGTCCTTCTTATAGCTTCTTTTTTATTGTCATGGTGAAAAGATTTCTGCTTTTACTTGTATCCCTTATATTGAGTGATACAGATTCAAATTCTCCTGAATCAAGCAGATTCTTTTTGAAATTGTCAAGATCTGATGATTTTGCTGTTTCACCCTCAATAGAAATACTCTTTCCGTCAAAATTAAGTTTTTTTATGTCAAAGCCTTCAGCGCCCTGGAAACTGTTTGTGATGAGGTATAGTGTGGGGATAAAAGGTTCCTCATTGCCAATTAGNNNAATCTCTTAGTACATTGAGCTCTTTCTGTTCCTTCTGTAGAAGCAGTGTTGCCTCCCTGACCGGATCAGCCGGAATTGTCTGAGAGCTGAAGTATCTTTTATATTTCTGTTTAAGTATATCATCAGTATAGGATTGACTCGCTGTCACCTGAATAAAAGTAATTATTATATTTATAATAAATACTGCAATTGTCAGAATCATGAAAACTGCAGGGAGGAGATATTTTTTTGAAGCATTACCCGCAGGATCAGCGCTGAATTCTCCCTGCAAAAAGTTCACTGATTCATTCCTGTGATTCATATAAACCAGCAGATTGCCAAGTGACACGGAGAATCGGCTCCTTATATCTGTGTCGGGATATCCGGTTAAAAAAGGCATAAATACAACAGGTATCCCTGTTTCATCACTCAGAATTTTAGATATACCGCGGATATTTGAACCGCCGCCTGTTATAATTATTCTGCTGAACTCAATAAATTCATTAAAAGTACTTCCTGCTTTAATTGTCAGGGATATCTCTTCAACAATCTGATTTATAACATTGCAGGCATATTCATGAATTTTTTTTATCTTAGGTCTGGAAATTCCTGATCTTTTAAAACCATCGCTGCTGATAAAAGCATCGTATGAAGATAAATCAAGCTCCATATCTTTGAGACTTTTCTTTGCCTCATTCAGTGAGATGTTAAGTGTTTCAGAGATGAAATCTATCAGATCAGATATTCCGTTATTGATTGAACGTGTGAATAGCAGTGTGCTGTCTGATATTATATCAACAACGGTTTTTTTATGTCCGAGGTCTATGACAAGAATATTTTCATTATTCACCGAGTTGAAGTATTCATAGCAACGCAGGTGAGCATTTGCCTCAAGTCCGGCAAATTGAGGGGCTAATCCGGATTCTTTCATGCCGCTGATTTTTTTTTCGATAAATTCTTTTGTCAGTGCAGATAGTATTACACTTCGTCCGGCATCTTCAGTGACCGGGAGCATCTGGAAAGCGAGTGCAACCCTGTCAATGGAATATGGAATACTCTCTTCAGCTTCATACTGGATGGTATCCGCAATTTTAGAGGGATCACTGAAGGGGAATGTTATATTTCTGAATAAAACCTGATCTGAAGGAACTGCCGTAATGATTATGAATTCCGATAAATCTTCATTTTCAATTATACGCTGAATAGCGTTATTCATTGCAATGTCACTGTCCGTTGAGAAGAGATCAAGATCATACTCTTCGATTGAAACAGATATGATTTCAAAATTACGGATTCCTCTTTTTGCCTTAATCAGTTTGACTGAAGAATATCCGGCATCAATTGAAGCAATATTATAAAACAATGATTTACCTCTTAATGTCCCATTGAGCAGTACAGGAGTTTTTTATCATCCCTGTTGAAATAATATACTCCCCGGCAGTAACTGTTGTCATTTTTTACAGTAACAGTAATTCTGAAAATCCGGGATTTAACTGTCAGAATATTAGACAAACTGTCATAGTTTTTGATATATGAACTGATTTCACCGGCTGTTTTAAAAGGCTCAAGATGACGTCTTCTAATAATATCAGCAGCAATCTCTTCGGAAAAATCATCTGACAGAGATGACAGTACCCTGAAACTGGCGGANNACTGGCGGTATTTATGTTGATCCTGTTGCTCTCATCAATAAAATCATCCCAGTTCCCGTAAGCTGTCAGATAATCAGACAAAAGCCGGCTCCGTTCTTTCCCCACAGGCCTTTCTGAATCGCTAAGTTTATCTTTAGCGCTATCATTTTTTACTGATGATGCAGCCATCTCCTCCAGCTTATGGAGAGGTATTGTAACATCTCCCTTATTATCATCAACCAGATTTTTTTCAATACCGTAATTTCCGCCGCCTATTCCGTAATAAATTTCAGGGGATATTCCTTTTACAAGGAGTATTTCGCTGATACTGTCAAGTCTTCCGTTCTTGGCAGAGTATGACGGCACAAGATTATAATAATAACCGGATGACTCAGCTCCATAAGGAAATCTTGTGTCGTCCGGATCTACCCAGTCAACAAGAGCATCTGCTATATCCAGAGAAAGTCCCATATTCATAAGAAAACGCTGAAGTATGCCATAATACGGCGTTTTTTCAACTTTATCATTCGCCAGTGCACTTACATTTATCTTCGAATTTTCATCAGCAATTTCAACTTTAACCTGGTAATCCATAACAGGTATTGCAGGGAAGTCAAGAGCCCATATATCTTTATGACAATCTATGCTTTTATTGCTGTTAAGACCGGGCATAAATGAACCGCTGATGCCAAGCCGGTCAACATCAAGAACTGCTTTTGCTATTTCATAACCCGAATAAGTGAGAAATTCTGAATTGATGTCATCTTTTAATCTCTTGATATATGAAATATAAGTATGAGTGCTGAGAAAAAAATCTGATGTAAAGGAAACCAGAAAAGCAGAGAGGACAAGAACAATTAAGAGAATATAACCTTTATCATTGATGAGATATGGATTCAGGCCATTCTCTTCAATAAGAGTTTTTCGTTTCCTGTAATTATTTATAAATTTTTGAAACATGCTATTCACTCATAATGTTAGGTAATGAAATGAATTCGTAAACATCTGTTTTTTCTGACGGGGAGTAAACTTCAATAACAGTTTTTATGATGGATGGAATTCTTTTAGTCTCCCTTGAGTCCCATTCAGGGGTCCAATCGCTTCTGTATTTGAATTGAAATTTCAGAGATTTGACATTTTTCAGAAGAATCTCTTCACTGCCGCCTTCTTCGGGGGAATCGTCATATCCTATACTGCATCTGCGTATAAGTTCGAATGAATCTTTATCACTGCTTTTTTTCAGATAAAAACCTACTTCAT
>DINC01000349.1:5448-9927 GCA_002425885.1 Spirochaetia bacterium UBA5550
CATGTACATCAGACACAGGAACCTGATCTTTCAGGTTATAAAGCATTTTTAAATCCCGGTGTTCTGCTGTTATGAAATTAAGGATACTGGAGCCGCTCTTCAAGGTGCATATAAAATTAAGATTCTTCCGGTCACTTTGCCAGTAGAGATTGGAAATATCTGTGTTAATACGCCTTAAAGCAAAGTTGAGTCTTTCATAATATGAAGAGTTTGTTTTACCATAATTCACACTTTTAATTACTGAACTGTATGCGGTATATACCATGAGAAGAATAACAGATGAGACTGTTACCGCAACAAGCATCTCAATTAGCGTAAATCCGCGATTGTCATATATATTTTTCATTAAAGGGTGATCACCGAGCCTGATATATATATTGAAGAGTATAATGGTTTTCTATACCTTTATATTTCCATTTAACTTTGATTTCTGTTTTTTTTACAGGCAAAGGGCCGAATAGAGGATTATCGTATCGTTCACTGGTCCTGTCATATCTTAAATCCGGATATCCTGCAACAGGTACATCCTTCATGTCGGCACCTCTCATTGTGTTACTTCTGAACTCATTCATGAGAGATCTGCCTGCCATCATGGCATTGGTATAATTTCTGCTGTTGCTGATAATATTAATCCCCGAGGATATACCGGAATAAACGCTTAGAAGTACAACTGAGAGAATTGTCACAGCAATTAGAACCTCAATGAGTACAAAACCACTGTTTGCAGTTTCAGAATCAGATTCTGTCTGTTTTCTGGATAATTTTAACATCCCTGTTTTTCCTGAGATAAATATCTTTCCCTTCGGAGATAATTCTGATCGTAAAGTTTTCACTTGTGCCGTCGGAATAGAAGGGGATAATAACTACGCCTTCGGAGACGGTCATCCCTCCGTCAAATATCACCTGGCTCAATATAAAGCTGCTGCTGAAATCCTTTGCTTTCAGTATCTTTTTTTCATTCAGCTTAAATTTCTCATCTATAAATAAATAAGAGGTAAGAGAATTCTCCCAGTATTTATCATTTAAAGCTTCACCGCTGTTCCCCCCGGATTTTTTAAGTGATATACAGAGAAAATTGTCCCTCCTGTTTACGAATGAATCATCTGCAACAGCAGCGATATAAGATTCAAACAGGGCTGAATCTTTCCTTTCGTTTCCCAAAAACCCGGATATTCTGGGCAGGGCAACGAGACTCATTATGGCAAGTATAGCTATAACAACAACAAGTTCAATGAGTGTGAACCCGCTGTTATCAGACAAAGAGCGCAAGTTATTCCCAGCTTTTTAAATCTTCATTTATCCCTTCGCCGCCTTCTTTGCCGTCAGCACCGAAGCTCCAGATTTCGGGTCCCTGAGAAAATTCGCCCGGATACCTGTATTGATAAGGATTATTCCATGGATCGAGCAGAGAATCTTTTTTATTTTTAATCATCCCTTCATCAATTAGCTTCTGAAGGCCATCCTGAGTCGTAGGGTAGCTGTTATGGTTCAGATAATAGGCGTCAAGAGCTGTTTCAAATGTGCCGAAATCAGTTTTTGCAGCGGTTACTTTTGTTTTATCAATTGTCGATGTAAATCTTGAAACGGCAAATCCGCCTATGATAGCTATGATAGTAATTACAATCATAAGCTCAAGAAGGGTGAAACCATCGTTTCCTGAACTTTGCCTCAGCATCAACTGTAGTCTGTTTTTTAAAATTTTCATCTGTACCTCTGAATTATCCTGTTTATATTATATTACTGAACCATAAGGTTCATTTCCATAATAGGCATCATTACTGAAAGTACAATAATGCCTATTATTATACCCATCATTATAATTATGAGCGGCTCAATCATTCCGGTGAGGCTTGTTACAACCATATCAATTTCATTTTCATAAACGTTGCCGATATTAATAAGCATTTCGTCAACCTTGTCACTTGCTTCACCTGCTGCAATCATCCCTATAACAAGTTTCGGGAGAAAATCATGCTTCTTCAGTGATTGTGAGATAGAAGCACCCTCCTGAACTTTCTTAGATGCGTTTTCAATTTTCTCTTCAACAATAACATTATTTACAATTTTTTTCACGATCTCGAAAGATTTCAGGAGATCAACTTTATTGGAAAGAAGGACTCCCATGTTAAAGGTAAACCTGTATACAATTATTTTATTATAAAGTCTGCTGACAAGGGGGAGCTTCATCAGAACCTCATCCATTTTTTTTCTTCCTTCAACTGTTGATACATATCGCCTGTAAAGATAATAAATCAGAATCGCAAGCAGCGGGATTAAAAACCAGAAAGTGCTCAGAAAATCACTCATTCCGATAATTACTTTTGTCGGCAGAGGAAGGTCCCGATTCTGCTCAGTAAAGATTTCAGAAATTGTAGGGATAATATTCACCATAAGAAAGATTACAATAATAAATGAAAATACCAGCATAAATGCCGGGTACCAGAGAGCTGCTCTTATGCGGTTTTTGAGGAGATTGTTTTTCTCCTCCATCTCCGCGAGTCTTGCTATTACTTCATCAAGAGAACCGAGGTTCTCACCGACCCGTATCATGCTGATATATAGTTCAGAAAAGAGCTCTCTGTGATTAAGGAGCGCATTTGAGAAGGAGTACCCCTCTTCAATTTTCTGTTTTACATCAATAATAACTCCGCGAAATGTTTTATTATCAATCTGCTCAATAATATCAGTTAGAGCTGTCATAAGCGGCATCCCTGCCTTCAGGAGAGTTGCAAGCTGCCTTGAAAATAGTCCAACCTGTTTTTTAGCAGCACTTCTGTTCAGCCGTTCTAAAATTATATCAGTAATCTTTTTTAGATGGACATTGCCCCCATGTTTAACATCAGATGATTTATCTGATATTGAAACTACATAAAGGCCGTTTTTACGTATTTTCTGCCTGGCGGATGATTCGTTTGGTGCATCAATAATATCAGATACCTGATCACCTTTACTGTTAAGAGCTCTGTAGTAATAAAGCATTGAATTATCCTGCCTCAGCTTACCCTTAAAACTTCTTCAAGGGTGGTGAGCCCTTTTACAACTTTTTCAATTCCGTCCTGCAGGAGTGTTTTCATACCTTCTTTTACCGCAAGTTCCTTGATGGTTGATGCATCAGTTCCTGACATTATCAGCTTGCGTATGCCATCTGATACAGGCATCAGCTCAAAAATTCCTAATCGTCCTGAATAGCCTGTGTTAAGACACTTTTCGCAGCCTTTACCTTTATAAAGACTATCTTTTTTTAATTTAGATTTTGTGAGGCCGCCGCGCGACAGTTCCTGCTGAGTAGGTTTATAACTTGTTATGCAATGCGGGCATATTTTTCTGACAAGTCTTTGTGCGAGAAAAGCATTAACAGATGACGATATAAGGTAGGGTTCAACACCCATATCAACAAGCCTCGTTACACCTGAAGCCGCGTCATTTGTATGAAGAGTGGAAAATACCCTGTGGCCCGTAAGAGCTGCCTGTACAGCGATATCTGCTGTCTCGCTGTCCCTTATCTCACCAATCATAACAATATCAGGGTCCTGCCTCAATATGGATCTGAGTCCTGTTGAGAATGTAAGGCCGATTTTCGGTTTAATCTGCATCTGGCCGATGCCTTTAATCTGGTACTCTATGGGATCTTCAACAGTGAGAATGTTTACATCATCAGTGTTAATCCTGCTCAGCACTCCATACAGGGTGGTGCTTTTTCCACTGCCAGTGGGGCCTGTGACAAGTATTATTCCGTGGGTTATGTCAATAAGACTGTTGAATTTTTTCAGGGCTTCATCAGAGAAACCTATTGAATTTAAATCAAAACTCATGTCTGATTTATTCAGCAGTCTGAGTACTATTCTCTCCCCGAACTGTGTCGGGAAGACAGATACCCTTATATCAATCTCTTTACCGCTTACTTTTACCTGTATCCTGCCATCCTGAGGGAGCCTGTTTTCTGCTATATTCAGGTTAGCCATAATTTTAACACGGGAAATAATGGAATCCTGATATTTTTTCGGGGGAGTGAACATCTTATAGAGGATACCATCTATCCTGAAGCGGACAACCAGTTCCTTTTCGTAAATTTCAAAGTGGACATCGCTGGCTTTATCAGTGACTGCCTGCCGTATGATTGTATTGACAAGCCTTATTATCGGAGCATCATTAGCAGTATCAAGGATTTCCGAGGTTTCAGTTGATGTCCTGGAGAGAATTTCAAAATCAGCTTCTTCAAGGTCTTCAATTAGTTCACTTGTTGTGGCTGCTGAGGCACCTTCGAAATGTGAAGTGATAATCCTTGAGATTTCATTTTCACCGGATAATACAATTTCAGTTGTGCAGCCTGGAAACATCTGCTTGAGATCGTCAATCGGCTGAATTCTGAAAATATCAGAAGTTGCAATTGAAATTCTGTTTTCTACAATTTTAAAAGGTACCAGTGAATTGTTCCTTAGAAAAGCCGCAGGAATTTTTTTGAAAATATCATTATTATCT
>DINC01000124.1:0-12420 GCA_002425885.1 Spirochaetia bacterium UBA5550
TTTTAAAAAAGTTCAGCCAGAGTGGAGAATCGCCTCAAACCGTCATACTATACAGTCAACATATCAGAGAATGCTCTTTTAATATGATGAGATAAAAATTACTCCTCTTCGTCAAACACCATGAAATAATTATATACTTCATCCATAACCTCTTTTAAAAGCTCAAGAGAAAGAAACCTCAATTCAGGAAATGCTTTAAGTTTATAAGCCACTTCCTCCATGGTAAGGGATCTGTCTCCTGTCTCAAACTCCTCTTTAATTCTTTTTGCAAGTATAGGGGCAAACTTTTCAGAACCGGAGNNCGAGATATGGCGGGGGAGAACTTCAGACACAATTTTATAAATATCATCATAGAGATCATAGTTACTATCTTCAACTCCGGCTTCGTCAAAAACATACCCGAGGATAGGCCCTGCAATGCTGTTAACATCAGGGATTAGCATCCCCCTCTCCTTAATATTGAAATACACATGCTGCATTATATCCTGCACTGCCCATTCCCCCAGCCCTATTTCATTAACACAGAACCAGATATCTGTGAATATTGAACGTACTGCATTCTCGCCATACGTTTTCAGGAGCTCCCTGTTCATGAACCGAAATTTATTATAACAATCCTCCATCATTGCAACCCGGGATCAGCGGTCATTATCAATAAGCAGACTGAAAACAGAAGATGCAGCATCCTCAAGAAGTTCAAAAGGGAGAAAAGCCAGTTCCGGATACCGTCTTAAATTTTTTGCAACCTCATTCATCGGTATACTCCTGTCGCAGGTTTTATACTCTTCAATGAGCCGGTCTGCAAGGACCCGGGCAAACCTGTAGACATCGTCAATATAATCAGAAGTGATTTCAAACACCAGTTCGAATATATCCGTCTTTAATTCATCATAATTAATCCCTGTATAGCCTTTCTCCCTGAAGACGAACCCCATTACAGGATAGAGAATACCTCCGATAGAAGTCATATCCTCCCCTCTCCTCTCCATGTGTTCCCACACATCCCACCATGATAAGGGGGAATAATCAGCCCCATCCATAAATATGTAGACAGAATTAAAAAGTTCCCTGATTTTCTTTTCACTGAAGTTTCTGTAAAGATCCCTGTGTTTAAACCTGAACCTGGTATATGACTGTTCATTAGCATCATCCCAAAAATAATACATATTAGCTCCCCTCATAAATGTTTCTATCTTTATTTAGAACGTCTGCTGAAATAACCTGTTTAAGAAATTTTTTAACCGGATATAATATTTCTTAAAATCCCCGAGCTTGATCTTGATATTACCGCCTCACAGATCTTTATTTCAAATTATTAATGCTCGATTTTACCGTACTATTTTATTTTTATCCTCTTAAAAATCAAAACTTTTTCCCGTTGACCTCTTTTTTTCGCTGATCAATTATCATATTGTTAACTTATAAATACATTGAAGGCAGGCAGTAACAGAATGAAATTCAGATTACTATTAACAGCAATACTTTTTACCTCAACTCTTATTCCTGTTTACGCGAATGATGAAACATACATCGCGGATTTTGAAACCTGGGCGCCATTCAGGATTGCTGACAGCAGTGTTCCAAACGGTTTTAAAGGCCTTGATATTGAGATACTTAATGAAATTTCAGAAAAACTTAATATAAAAATTCAGATAAGGAGATCCCCCTGGGCAAGGAGCCTTGAAAATATTAAATCCGGAGAATCAGATATAATAACCGGTGTGGCATACACAGATGAAAGAGCCACATTCATCGATTATATCGAACCCTCATATTACTCTGTGACCCCTGTTTTTTATGTGCAGAAGGGTAAAGGGCACCTGATAAAAAACTATAATGATCTCTATTCATATAGTATAGGGTATTCGATCAAGTCAGCATACTTTGAGCCCTTTAACTCTGACAAAAAACTGAACAAAGTGGAGGTTTCAACCGAAGCCCAGTTGATCAGAATGCTTGTTCTCGGCAGGGTAGATGTCATTATAGGCACAAATCCGAACCTGGCATACGACCTTCTTCAGACAGGGGATAATTTAAAGGCGGAGCCGGTTTACTACGCTCCTCCGAAAGAAACGAAGCTGTATATAGGCCTTTCAAAAAAATCAAAGCTCATAACAAGAAAAAAGGAGATCGAAAGTGTGCTGAACGGGTTGCTTCAAAACAACCGGATAAAAAAAATAATGACAATTTACAGGTAAGTTTAAATCTTTTACATAACGAAATTCTGCAAGACTATAATGATAAATATCAAATCAGGATTTCCGTTTTCCAGAGGATTAATGAAAGTATTTCACAGACATATCAATACCGAGAAAAAACTGTTTTCTGAAATCTTTATCATATTTATAACAATATCTCTTATCTCCATCCTTTTATTAGGAGCTTTTTTTTACTTCTACACTACCCGCTCCATGGTCTCAAATTTCAAAATCAAAACAGAAAAAACAGCAAAAGAGATTTCAGAAATACTCTCTGTATCTTTATATAATGTGGATAATGATGGTGTTATTAAAAATGCCAGAGTATACCTCTTGTCAGGGAGCCTCTCAGGGATAGAGATTAACTCAGCTGCTGACGGCCTGCTGATTAAAGATGTAACAGATACTGACTCAATGATTGAACCGATCACTGTTGAGCTTTCACTACATAATATACATCTTGGGTCTGCAACATTCCGGTTTAATGACTCGGAAATAAAAAATACTCAGCATACAATGATTTTATTTATTATTCTTTCTGTAATTATATCAATAATCGTAAGCGGTTCACTTATCTATCTTATTATATACAGGTTATTCAAGCCCACGCTTGAAAATATACAAAAGAAGATCGAGGAGGTTGCTGACGGCACAACCCATACACTACTTGCGGATTCAAAATATATTGAGTTCAACCAGATCATAAGGTCAGTGAACAACATGTCCTCTGAAATCAGCTCTAAAACATTTAAACTGATTCAGAGTGAAAAAAAGTATTCCGAAATCTTCAACAACATCTACGTGGCAGTAATCATCCATGATCATCTTGACAATATCATCGACGTTAATGAGACAATGATGAGGATGTTCGGGCTCAGCAGCAAGGAGGAGGCTTTCCGTTATTCTCTCAAGAATGACTATTCAGATTCAGCTAATCCAATTGATAAAATGGATGATGCATGGAAAAAAGTAATGGATGGAGATGAGAGACATTTTGAGTGGATCGCACGCAAACCTCTTACCGGAGAAGTTTTCTGCGTCTATATATCCCTGAAAAAATTTGTTCTGAATGACACCCCTTATCTACTGACTAATATTATTGATATTACCGAAAGAAAAATTGCAGAAGAAAAACTGATACACGCGCAGAAGATGGAGGCCCTGGGCACACTCTCCGGCGGCCTTGCACATGATTTCAACAACACCCTTATGGGGATCACTGCCCCCATATCCATGATTGAACAGCATTACAAGGATATTGAACTACCTGATAAAGACTTATTCAATGAATACACAGGTATAATTAAAAAATCAGCAGACAGGGCCACGGGGATCATAAGCCGGCTTTTATCAATCGCAAGAAAACAGAATTTCAAATTTGAACTTTTTAATCTGAATCAGACTCTTATGGAACTCATACGATTTTCTGAAAGCACAATCGATAAATCCATTGAAATCAGGTTCAATCATCCTGACAAAGATGCATTTATCATAGGGGATATTAACCAGATTGAACAGGTATTTTTAAACCTTATAGTTAATGCTTCCCACTCCATGACTTTTATGAGAAATGAAGATGAAAAATGGGGAGGAAAACTGGATATAACAATCAGCAGTTTTTATCCTGACGCTATGTTTTTAGCTGCCAATATAAACATGAAGGAGATAGATTACTGGAAGGTAGAAATTAAGGACACCGGCGTAGGTATCTCAAAGGAAAACCTCCTTAAAATATTTAATCCGTTTTTTACCACAAAGGAAAACGGCAAAGGAACCGGCCTGGGCCTTTCCATGGTTTATAATATTATTAAACAGCACGAAGGCCATATAAGTGTATATTCAGAACCGGGCATTGGAACTGTATTTAATGTATTTCTGCCGGTACCGGAAGAGGAAGTCTGCGGTAAAACGGAATCCCCTGATAAGATAAACAGACTCAAAAACAGGAGAGAAGGGGTTATACTGATTATCGATGACGATGAGTCTGTCAGTAAAACGGTTAAGACTATGCTTGAGAAATCCGGCTATGATACATACACAACAGATGATTGTCTCTACGGTATAGATTATTTTAAGAATAATTTCATGAAGGTCAATGCTGTAATACTCGATTATTCCATGCCCCGTTTTACAGGGAAAGACGTATTTTTAGAACTGGTTAAAATTAATCCGGAAGTTAAAGTTCTGCTCACTTCGGGGTTTGGTCTTGACGACAGGACAATACCTCTCCTTGAAATGGGGGTTAAAGGTTTTCTTAAAAAACCCTTTACCCTTGACCAGCTTCTTGAGGCAATAGACAGTATCATTAATTAAACTTACACGGCCCGGATAAACTCCCCGGTCTCCCTTGTGCTCCCGGTTTATTAAAACTTGACTTTACAATTCTGAAAAATGTATTGTCTCATTTCTTTCCGGAGTTATTATAAACATATAATTATTATCTAAGGAGTTTTACTTAATGGCGCCGAAAAAATATTACGCAGTGGCAAAGGGTCTGAAACCCGGTATATACGATAACTGGCCGGAGGCAAAGAGCCAAATCGACGGTTTTGCAGGCGCTGTGTACAAAGGTTTCCCCTCCAGAAAAGAAGCGGAGGAGTGGATGAAAAATCCGGTATTAAAAAGAATACCCTTCTCCGCAATACCATCCGAAAATGCCGGAGGAGACTCTAAACCGAAAGATGGAGAAATCACTATATATACAGACGGGGGGAGTTCAGGTAATCCGGGACCTGGAGGTTACGGTGTTGTTATAATACATGAAGGGAAAACAGAGGAATACTGCGGAGGATTCCGCCTCACCACCAACAACCGCATGGAACTAACCGGTGCAATAGTGGCACTCCGCAATCTCCGGCAGAAGGATAAGCCTGTAACTCTTTACACAGACTCAAGTTACGTTGTTAACGGCATAACTAAAGGATGGGCTGAAAAATGGCGTAAAAACAACTGGATTAAATCAGACAAACAGCCCGCAATCAATCCTGACCTCTGGGGGGAACTGCTCGATTTAATCAAACCTCTCAAAATAAAATTTATGTGGGTAAAGGGGCATGCAGGGAACATCTATAATGAAAGGTGTGACCAGCTGGCAGTCTCATCGTCAAAAAAGCCCGGTCTCCCTGAGGATAAAGGATATAAAGGATAAATTTTAATTGATTCTCCTGCTGCATTAAGCTATTATATATATCAGACCAGTTGTTTTAGATTTGTTTTTTGCAGAAAATTAATAACAAATACGATTTAAAAAACGGGAGGGATCATGGAGGAAGGACTTCTTAAAATTGGTGATACTGCGCCCGATTTCACACTTCAGAATCAGAACAGGGTTGATGTAAATCTTAAAGCTCTTCAGGGTAACAAAGTTCTCCTCTCGTTTCACCCTCTTGCATGGACCCGCATCTGTGATATACAGATGAGAACCCTCGAAGCCAAAAATGATGAACTTAAAAGACTCAATATAATAGCTCTTGGAATAAGCGTGGACAGCCAGCCATGCAAAAAGGAGTGGGCTGACTATATGAAGATCACAAAAACCGATCTCCTTGCGGATTTCTGGCCCCATGGAGATGTTGCAAAAAAATACGACATCTTCATCGAAAAATCAGGTATATCAGGGCGTGCAAACTTCCTTATTGATGAAGAGGGGAGAGTCAGCTTTATTAAAATCTACGCAATACCTGAAGTCCCGGATATTGAAGAGATAATACGTTTTGCAATGAAATAAAACAACTATCCTTGACAAAACTTCTACCCTGAAAACCCTGTGATCATAATCTATTAACAGGATATAGCAATGGTTGAATACAGGGATATACAGGCTGCCGCAGAGAGACTCAAAGGAATAATCAGCCCCACACCACTCATACACTCCACTCCATTTTCCGAGGAATATGGACATGATATCTACATCAAGCCTGAGAACCTTCAGATCACAGGGGCCTTTAAAATACGCGGCGCTTACAACATGATTGCCTCTCTTGATGCTGCAACAAAGGAGAGAGGACTCATCGCATCATCAGCAGGAAACCATGCCCAGGGAGTAGCTCTTGCAGCAAAACTTCTCAACGCGAATGCAACCATTGTTATGCCTAAAACCACACCCCTTATAAAAACCGAAGGGACACGAAAATTAGGCGCAAAAGTTGTTCTTGCAGGTGACATATATGATGAAGCATACACCGAAGCACGACGCATTGAAAAGGAGGAGGGGCTCCGTTTCATACACCCATTTGATGATGAACAGGTAATTGCAGGCCAGGGAACAATTGCACTGGAGATACTGAAAGAGCTTCCTGACTGCCAGTGCATCCTTGTTCCTGTTGGCGGCGGCGGTCTTGTTTCTGGAATAGCAATTGCTGCAAAAGCGATCAATCCATCAATTAAAGTTATAGGAGTTGAACCTGAAGGCGCCCCCACTCTTAAGCATTGCATAGAACAGGGTTGTATCTGCGAACTCCCCCGCGTTCAGACCATTGCAGACGGTGTAGCTGTCCGCCGCGCCGGAGACATTACCTATGAAATAATTAAAAAATATGTGGATGATATAATCACTGTGTCAGATTACGAACTGATGGAGTTCTTCCTCATGCTCCTCGAAAGGCATAAGCTTGTTGCGGAGAACGCAGGTATTCTCTCACTTGCCGCACTTAAAAAAATAGGGGGAGATCCTCAGAAAGTTGTCTCTGTCGTAAGCGGCGGAAATATCGATGTACTGACCATCTCTGCTATGATTGACCAGGGACTTGTAAACCGGGGGAGGATATTCTGCTTCTCAGTTGAGCTTCCGGACAAACCAGGGCAGCTGCTTGAGGTTGCCAGGATTCTCGCTGAAAAAAATGCAAACGTTGTAAAGCTTGACCACAACCAGTTCAAGAGCCTTGACAGACTCCACAGGGTACACCTTGAAGTGACAATCGAAGCAAACGGCCATGAACACATCAGAGAGATCACTGAGGCGCTCACAGCCGGAGGGTACAGGATAGAGAAGATTTATTGATACTGTTTACCTGGGTTTTCCCATTACTGAAAATGCGCTGATATTTGTACTTATTGTTGCAATAACCTTTTTTTCAGAGCCATCTCTTTTCATCCGAATGATTTCCTTAGGATTTGGTATGTTTTTGCCAAAAAAAACATACTCCCCGTCTGGACTCCAAGCAGGAGTTGAACTTAAACTGCTTGTACTATCAATTGTTATGTAAGAACTATCAGAAAAAACTTTAATAACTGTATGTCCGCTCATTGTTCCTAATATATCATAATTTAGTGGTGAATATGATGGATGTATATTATCAAAAAATCCACTTATATTTAAATATGAATATGGCAAAACGTTCAACTTCAACCTTGCAGTATAACTAGGCCCGCCCGGTGAATAGCCAAAAGATATTTCTGTTTCGTCTCTATTACATGAAAGTGAATATATTATATTTCCTGTAATTGTTATAATATCTATTGAATTCCATCCAGCCGACTCACATTTAGAAATTGTGTCATTGTTCTTAATATAATAAATATTACCCGAAGGCCCGTATGTGCCATATTTCCCGTCCATGAAATAAACCGGCGTACTACCTTTATAATTCATCAGGTACATTTTACCGCTGCTGTCAGATAAAAGAATATCCTCTCCATCCATTGATGAACTTACAGACTCATATGTGTTTGCATCATCTGTCAGGCGTTTAAGGTTTCCACCATCAAAATCTATTGAATATACCTGCCCCCCTGAGATAAAATATACAGGGAGAGACTCGAGATCCTCTCTTCCGCATGATAAAAATATTATTGAAGCCGCTATTATTAATGATTGAACAAATCTCACTCCTCAACCTCCTCCCCCAACCTCTTTAGAACCTTTTTAATAATATCATAATCAAATCCCCGCTGACGCAGGTAATTAGATACCTTTGCAGCAGGGTTATCCTTATTTTTAACTGATACATATTTCTTCTGTGCCAGCTGAAAAACCGCTTCCTCATCTGGCACATCAGCGCCGCACTCTTTAATCGCTTTATCAATCTCTTTACGCCCAAGACCCTTTCTGTAAAGATCACGTACAATCAGATCCTTCCCCCTCTTCCCTGATTTCATGCGATCCTTTGTATAAAGTTTAGCAAACTCATAATCATTGAGATACCCCTTCCCTTTCAGGTACTCCACAGTATCATCAATATCCCTGTCAGAAAATTTTTTCTTTTTCAGATACTTTTTCATCTCGTCCACTGAGCGCGCCCTCAGCCCGAGATATGACACCCCTTTACTCCTGCATTCAAATTTTCGTGATTCATCATATACCTCCATGTAGAGGTCACCGGAAAGATCCATACCGCTTGCAAGTTTATACTGTGAATAAACATCATAGGAGACACGGAGGCTCTCTCCGCTATCGAGATCAATCCCCACATGATTTTCATTGAATAATAATTTCGATATAACAGGCATCAGCAAATAATATTAAAAATGCAAATAAACTCAACTAAAAATATTATAAACACCTTACATAAACAAAAAAGGATGCCTCTGGCATCCTTCTCCGCATATATAAAATATATTGTATCCCGATTAACGTTTAGAGAACTGGAACCTCTTCCTTGCTTTTTTCTGACCGGGCTTCTTTCTTTCAACTTTCCTTGCGTCCCTTGTGATGAAACCTGCTTCCCTGAGGTTCTTCTTCAGTTTCTCATCAGTGAGAACGAGGCATCTTGCAATTCCCTGCCTTACAGCACCGGCCTGTCCTGACCATCCGCCGCCGCATACGTTAGCATAGATATCAAACTTATCAAGCTGACCAACCTGCTCAAGAGGCTGTCTTACTATAAGTTCAAGTGTCTGCCTTCTGAAATATTCATTAATAGGCTGTTTGTTAATAACAATCTGGCCGTTTCCCGGCTTAAGCCATACCCTTGCAACCGAGGTTTTTCTTCTTCCTGTTGCGTACTTCCTTTCTATCATTTAATATCTCCTTAAATCCCTGTAAACTATAGATTGATTATTTCCGGTTTCTGTGCATCATGAGGATGTTTATCCCCTGCATAGATCTTCAGGTTGCCGAGAACCTTTTTCCCCATCTTTGTCTTAGGAAGCATCCCTTTAACAGCATGCTCAATAACAAATTCAGGCTTCTCTTTCATCAGTTTTGTGATGCTTGTAAACCTCTCTCCACCAGGATACTGCGAGTGGCTGAAATAATCTTTATCAGTCCCTTTTGAACCAGTGAGAACGATTTTTTCGGCGTTAATTACAATAATATTGTCACCCATATCAAGATGAGGTGTATATTCAGGTTTATTTTTACCCCTGAGGATTGTAGCTATCTCTGTGGCAAGCCTGCCAAGCACCTTCCCTTCTGCATCAACAAGATACCATTTTTTCTGTATCTCAGCTTCTTTCATTGAATACGTTTTCTGAATATCCTTCATTACCTAAGCCCCTTATCCACTTATAAAAAAATAACAATTCCTTTTCAACTGCAATCGTAAAGTTAAAAAACAATATATAGGCACTAAACTGTCAACGATATTAATGACATTTTCAGACCATTTGCGAATTAATTTTGATTAATACAACATTTAATTAACTTTATTTACAAAACGCCGAATTTTTCTTGAGAATCACCGGGTATATTATATATCTATATCAGTTTTATAGAAAATCCAATAATCAGACAGGTAAAACATGAAAAAATTGTCCATTTTTCTTATTATCGCGCTCTTAATACCATTAGCATCCTATAACAGCAGCGCATTTGAACTTCCCGATCAGATAAGCGGCTATACAATACCAAAACCCACTGCTGAAATCGTCAACTTTGACATTGACTCCATAAGCCTAACAGATATAACTCTCCTTTTTGATATATCAATAAATAATCCATACCCTGTGAAACTTAAGCTCTCCACTGTAAAAGCGGCATTTTTTGTAGAGAATAAACAGTTTTTCCAGACTGCCACAGATAAGCTGAAGATAAAAGCCAGGGGAAAAGAGACAACCAGAGTTTTTGTAAATCTTAAATATGCTGACATGGCAAAAATTGTAAAGGATTACCAGAAAAAAGATTCACTTGAATGTGTAATTGATATGGTTATAGTTCTCCCTCTTCCAAAAACGGTACATAAAGTAGCAAAAGATGTTACATTTAAGTTTAAGCTGAAAAAAGATGTCCCCACAATTAAACCGGAAATTAATATCGCAAATTTTAATGTAATAAAACCTACAAAAGCTGATATTGAAGCTGCAATAAAAAAATCAGCAAAGAAAAATCTTAATGCCGATGCCATTACAAATATGTTCGGTGCAATCATTGACGCANNTACGGGAAAAACCCTTCAAAGGTAATAGACCCCTCAGACCTTGATCTAAAGCTGAAAGTAAATTTTGACATAGTCATGAAGAACAAAACCAAAGCCCAAATCCTGTTTAAAGATCTGAATTACAACTTTAATGTAAACTCAAGTAAACTGGTTGACGGTTTTACTAAGGATATTCAGAACAAAGACGGCGAGTATATACTCGGAGTAAATAATGAATTCAGCTCCAAAGCTCTTGGTAAAGCAGTACTTAACGCTTTTAATGAAGGGAAAGGCGATTATAACCTCACCGGTCATTCAATGGTAAAATTCCCTGATAAAATTAAAAAGGATGCCCTGAAGCTGAATTTCAATGAAAAAGGAGTATTCAGTTTAAAATGATAATACCTGTAATAATGGCAGGGGGAGCCGGAACAAGGCTCTGGCCCATGAGCAATGAAGATAAACCGAAACAGTTCCACAACATGTCAGGCCACGGCACACTTCTTGAGGAGACCATAAACAGACTGAAGCCTGTATCTCCGGAAGAAGTTATTATAGTTGGAGCCGAAAAATACGAAAAACTCTCTGTTGACGAAATCGCAAAAACCGGATTGAAAGGAACAATACTCTCCGAGCCTATGCCGAAAAATACCGCAGCTGCAGTATTATATGCAGCAGCTTTTCTCCAAAAAAAATATCCTGAATCGATCATGATAGTACTCCCTGCGGATCATTTTATCAGAAACAACCAGGCTTTTACAGATGTACTGAAAAAAGGGGTGAAGCTTGCAGAGAGCGGCTCACTTGTAACTATAGGGGTGAAACCCGATTATCCGGAGACAGGATACGGCTATATCAAGGGTGTTGACGGAGCAAAGGGTGACGAAATACCTGTGGATAAGTTTGTTGAAAAGCCCAACCTTGAAACTGCGGAAAAATATGTGGCATCCGGAAACTATTTCTGGAACAGCGGAATCTTTGTGTGGAAAACATCTGTTATAATCGACAGATTCCGTGAACTGATGCCTGCACATTTTGCAGCATTCAAACCTCTTATGGATATGGATCACACACAAATATCATCTACAGCTGATGATGTAAAAAAGCTTAAATCACAAATCTTCAGTTCCATTGAATCTGTATCAATAGATTACGGCATCCTTGAAAATGCAGACAACCGTATGGTTATACCTGCCGAATTCGGCTGGGCTGATCTGGGGAGCTGGAAAGCTGCTGATGATATACTGGATGCTGACTCTTCCGGCAACAGGACACAGTCTCCTGATAATTCAATTTTTGTGAAGAGTGAAAACTGTACGGTTTTCAGCGAAGGGATGAGAATAGCAGTTGTTGGTGCATCTAATATCGTAGTTGTGCAGTCAGGAAATGATATACTTGTAATAGATAAAGATTCATCGCAGGATGTGCGGGCTGTTGTGGATATTGTAAGGAAAAAATAAGTATGCCATGCCTACTTATAATGTATATATAAAAGCTGATACCCTGAATGATGATCAGAAACAGAAGGTAGCACAGGCCATCACCAGGTCACATTCTGATTCAACCGGCGCACCGGAGTTCTATGTTCAGGTTATCTTTAATGAAATTCAGGACGGCAATCGATTTGTAAGCGGATACCGCTTTAACAGGCACATGTGGATTCGCGGAGATGTAAGAGCAGGAAGAACATCCGGACAGCGTAAGCAGTGGATGCTTGCAATGATTAAAGATGTAAGCGAATCTGTTAACTGGGATATAAACGAAATCTGGATTGATTTATGCGGTATTGAACCGGAGAGTATCCTGAAATACGGACAGGTTTTCCCTCCCCCCGGCATGGAGGATAAATGGATAGAAAACCTCCCTGACAAAGCAAAAGAAACAATAAGAGAACTTATGGGAAATCAATAGAGATAAAAAAACCTGCT
>DINC01000124.1:12443-15959 GCA_002425885.1 Spirochaetia bacterium UBA5550
AGCAGGTTTTTTTATCTCTATTCCCACTCAATAGTTGATGGCGGTTTTGAGGAAATATCATACACCACCCTATTGACACCCTTAACTTCATTGATAATCCTGTTTGAAATCTTACGCAGCAGATCCTCCGGAAGATAAGCCCAGTCAGCAGTCATTGCATCCACAGAAGTAACACCCCGCACAGCAATAACATTTTCATAAGTCCTGTTGTCCCCCATAACACCTACAGATTTAACAGGGAGAAACACTCCGAATATCTGCCATAACTTTCTGTAAAGCCCTGCATCCTTAATCTCCTGCACAATAATATCATCTGCATGCTGAAGAATTTTTATCCTCTCAGGAGTAACCTCACCGATAATCCTGATTGCAAGCCCCGGGCCGGGGAATGGATGCCTATGAACAAGCTCCTCCTGTAAACCGAGTTTTAAACCAAGCTCACGTACCTCATCTTTGAAAAGCTCCTTGAGAGGCTCAATCACTTTACCAGATTTTATAAGCTTCAGCACTTCAGGAACCCTGTTATGGTGGCTCTTGATTGTGTCAGAGGGGCCCTTTGTTGAAACAGATTCAATAACATCCGGATAGAGTGTCCCCTGTGCAAGAAAATCGAACCTGCCTATCTTCTTAGCCTCCTCCATAAAAACAGAGATGAACTCTTTACCTATAATCCTGCGCTTTTTCTCCGGGTCTTCAACTCCCTTAAGCTTTGTGAGAAATCTCTTTGAAGCATCAACATATATGAGATTAAGTTTCATATACTTCTGAAATCTCTCAACAACCTGCTTCTCCTCATCTTTGCGGAGAACACCGTTATTAACAAAAACACAGTAGAGCCTGTCGCCTATTGCCTTCTGAAGAAGCATTGCTGTAACAGTCGAATCCACCCCGCCGGAAAGGCCAAGTAAAACTGTGCCGTTACCCACCTCTTTACGGATAGATTCAACAGATATATCTATAAAAGACCCCATATCCCAGGTGGCCTTCAATTTACATATATTAAACAGAAAATTTTTGAGAACCTTAATACCATTTGTTGTATGATAAACTTCCGGATGGAACTGCACACCGTAAACTTTTTTTGACGGATTTTCAATGGCTGCAATCTCCGCATTTTCGGATGAAGCTGTGACACTGAAACCCTCCGGCATCTTCAGAACCTTGTCCCCATGGCTCATCCAGACCTGTTCCTTCTTCCCCATTCCCTTAAGGAGTTCAGACTTCCCTTTTATATTGATAATTGCTCTGCCGTATTCGCGGGATGCAGCCCCGCCACTTTCGCCTTTGTATGCATTGACAACAACATAAAGCCCGTAGCATATTCCGAGTACCGGAACTCCCAATTTAAAAATTTCATCAGAAACTTTCGGAGATCCTTTTTCATAAAATGAAGCCGGCCCGCCGGACAGAATTATCGCGGAGGGTTTTTCTCTGATAATATCTTCAACCGGATGATGAAAAGGAATGATTTCAGCGTAAACATTCAATTCACGAATACGCCTTGCAATAAGCTGCGTGTACTGTGAACCGAAGTCCAGTATAAGAATCCTCTCCTTCGGTATTCCGGCAACATGCTCTATCATTATTTACCCTCCAGCTTTTTTATATAATTCATGAGTCCTGCTTCTTTTATGACTCTGTTTTTTTCTTCAATCTTATTTTCAGTTTTTTTTCTATAGGAGCTGATTTTATCCGCAATCGAAGCATCACTCACAGATAATATACTCAATGCATAAAGAGCCGCATTTGTCCCTCCGGATTTTCCAGCAGCCATTGTGCCCACCGGTATCCCCGCAGGCATCTGAAGTATTGAGAGGATTGAGTCCAGACCTCCTGCAATATTTGTCTCGACCGGAATCCCTATAACAGGGAGAGTTGTATGTGAAGCAACAACACCTGGAAGATGGGCAGCGCCGCCTGCTATGGCAATAATCGCCTTCATCCCTCTCTCTCGCGCGCTCTTCACCCATGCAACAGTCATTTCAGGACTCCTGTGAGCAGAGGATACAAGAACTTCATATTTAACTCCGAACTCATCAAGAATTTCAAAACACTCTTTCACTTTAGGAAGATCAGAGTCACTCCCAAGTATTATTCCCACCACAGGCATAAATTACCTCTAAATTTCAGACTTGTTATAACTGGAATAAGCCCTTTTTTCTTTGAAAGATTTCTTAAAAATATCAGATGCCGTATTTGTCAACCTATAATACTTATCTTATAACGGAATGCAGGTATGATCAACACTAAAAACATTTTTTCCATATTACTTGACTATTTACGACCAATATTGTTATATAAAAATATAGCATATTTAAGTTTAAGGAGAAAACAATGAAGTTATTCAAAAGACTCGCTTTAACACTTGTAATAGCTGCAACAGCTACAGCGCTATTTGCTGAAGGTTCAAACATCAATTTCAAAGTTGGTGCGCAGTTCCCGGATGCACCGAACAAGGCAGGCCTTGACACTGCCATATCTGTTAATTACGGCGCAGATAAGTATTTCACAATTGGTGCGGAAGGCGGATTCGGCTGGGTCAAATATAAGGATGAAGGAGATTCAACAAAAATTGATGATGTTGAGTTCACTTCCGTTGATAAAACAAACATCTACAGCTTCCCTCTACTTGCAGTGGCTACTATAAGACTTGCAGATATGATGGATCAGCAGGGCTTTATGCCTTTTGTTACAGGTGGCGTAGGCTGGTCATGGGCAAAATTTGACAACCCTGATATGCCGTCAGCATTTGATGATACATTCACCGGTTTCACATGGCAGGTTGTGGGCGGAGTCAATATCCGTCTTGGTTCAGATTCAAATATGACACTTATACTTGAAGGCGGCTGGAGAAGCGCAGAGCTGGAAAATAGTGATGATATTATGCTTGATATGTCAGGTTTTATCTGCCATGCGGGAGTTAGTTTCCCCATCGGATATTCAGATTATTAATAGAGAAGTTTTCTTCACAAAAAAAGCTGCCTTCGGGCAGCTTTTTTAATTACTTTTTCAAAACCAGAACTTTCTTCATTTTATCATCCGATTTATCAGAGACCTTTTTCACAGAAAGCACCTTTGCCCTTGTACGGTAAACCGGCTGAACCGATTCCTGTACCCTTACAACCATATGCTCAATAACATTCTCTATCTCGTGGCTCAGCGCATCAAGATACTTCTCCCGCTGTCTTACCTGCTGATACCTGAGATAATTGCGGTCGATTACACTCCTTAACTTTTCTATCTCACCGTTTTTATCCTCAATTATACTTTCATAATCGCTCTTCATGGCAGAGACAGCTTTCGCATGGCTTTTTTCAAGATTAACCTTCATTAATGAAAGTTTTTTCCCGTATTCTTTTTCACAGGCCTTCCTGACCTTCTCTTTTTCCTTCCTGAGCATATCATTTATACTGCTTTTTAAAATAATCATGATATTCCCCTGTAATTTAAAACTTAAGCACGACCGGGCCATTCTTTTAAAACGGAGAATCATGTCAAGATCCAAATAACAGCTTG
>DINC01000124.1:15984-18271 GCA_002425885.1 Spirochaetia bacterium UBA5550
TGTTTTTATCATAAAAGAGCAAAAACACTATTTTTAGAATATAAATTCTGCAAATACCAAAAAAAATCCCGCCCTAAGGCGGGATTTTGTATCCCCTATGCTAAAAGACTTTAAGAATCACCCGCCGAGAAGCTGAAGAATGGATCTTGTTTTGACGTTAGCCTGAGCCAGCATCGCAGTACCACTCTGCACAAGAACCTGATCTTTCGTCAGATTTACCATAGTTTCAGCCATATCAGCATCTCTGATCCGGCTTTCTGATGCCTGTATATTTTCATAAGCAGTCATTAAACCTTTTGCAGCATAATCCAATCTGTTGTAGTATGCGCCAAGATCCGCCCTCTGCTTTGAAATCTTGTGAAGCGCATCATCAATTGTGCCTATAGTTCTGTTTGCGCTGTCTGCTGTTGCCAGATCAGCGATAAAGGCGCCGGTTTTTTCTCTGAGTCCGAGCCCCTGAGCTGTCATAGTTCCAATGTAAACTCTTTCTCTCTGATGCATGTTTGCACCCATGTGGAACCACATACTTGCTTTGGCATTCGATCTCGCGAAATCACCTTGAAGCAGTTTAAATTTGTTAAACTCAGCCTGAGAAGCAATCCTGTCCACTTCATCAACCAGAGCAGAAACTTCGACCTGTATAAGCTGCCTGTCCTGATCTGTATAAATACCGTTTGATGACTGAACAGCGAGAACGCGAATCCTCTGAAGAATTTCGGAAGTCTGGTTCAGGTAACCTTCAGTTGTCTGAACAAAAGACATACCGTCTTCAGTATTCCTCTCAGCCTGTCTGAGCCCCTGTATCTGGGTTCTCATTTTTTCAGATACAGCAAGTCCTGAAGCATCATCTCCGGCTTTGTTGATCCTCATACCGGATGCGAGACTCTCCATAGACCTGTCAACATCCCAGTGCTTGAATTTCATTACCTTGTTGGCATTAATTGCACTCATGTTGTGATTGATAATCATATTAAACACTCCTTTGTTTAATTAGCTGTTTCCGCTCCTCCTACAGAACGGAAACTCCCTGATCTCCCTATCAGGGGTTTGATACCAGGTTTGAAAGAAATAGGGAATACAATCGCCGTATTACAGCGACCATGTATACTGCGAGGGAGCGCTTTCGCGCCTTACCCGCTCGCAGAACCCATGCTCGCTGCAAAATCACTTTCTGTTTTCAAAGATCATTAATGAAACGGGCCCCCGGCCGGTTCTCCCAAACCTGCCGGGGGGAATGAATGATTATAAATTCTCTACCTCAGAAGCTGTAATACACCCTGAGACTTGGCATTAGCCTGAGCCAGCATCGCAGTTCCACTCTGAACAAGAATCTGGTTCTTTGTGAAATCAACCATGATTTCCGCCATGTCAGCGTCTCTAATACGGCTTTCAGAAGACTGGATGTTTTCATAAGCAGTCATGAGGCCTTTCGCTGCATGTTCCATCCTGTTGTAATACGCGCCAAGGTCGGCTCTCTGCTTAGCAAGTATATGAAGAGCATTATCCATAACACCGATATTTCTGTTCGCTTCCGCAGCTGTAGAAAGTGTAAGAGGATTCCCAATCATATTTTTCAGACCAAGAGCTTTTGCTGTCATTGTCTGAATATAGATTCTCTCCCTCTGGTGCATGTTTGCTCCCATATGGATCCACATTGACGCTGTTGTGCTTACACGGCCGAAATCACCCTGGAGGAGATTCATTTTGTTGAATTCCGCCTGAGATGCGATCCTGTCAACCTCGTCAACAAGCTGTGAAACTTCCACCTGTATGAGCTGCCTGTCTTCCAGCGTGTAAATACCGTTTGAAGACTGAATTGCAAGAACACGTACTCTCTGGATTATGCTTGATACTTCATCAAGATACCCTTCAGTTGTCTGAATAAGAGACATACCGTCTTCAGTATTCCTCTCAGCCTGTCTGAGTCCCTGAATCTGAGTTCTCATTTTTTCAGATACTGCGAGTCCAGAAGCATCATCCCCGGCTTTGTTGATCCTCATACCGGATGAGAGTGATTCCATGTTCTTGTCGATGTTCCAATGCTGGAATTTTAATACCCGGTTGGTATTAATAGCGGACATATTGTGGTTAATAATCATCTTGATTCCTCCCTGAATCATTGTTAAGTAGCCCGGCATCCTTGCCATGGCTGTCAGATATGTTACCCTGACGTTAATCTATTCGGGATTAATAACCACTAAATTGAACCTGATTATAAGCATTTAAAGCTGTTTATTAGCGATTATATCGATTTATTTCATGATACAGCAATCAATTAACCTCTATA
>DINC01000164.1:0-7000 GCA_002425885.1 Spirochaetia bacterium UBA5550
ATTTTTACATAGATCATCCCATATAGTCTCCATAGTACGGATTTTATCCTCTATAGTCATTTTCTCTAAAGGTAACATAACTTCCATAAAATTTCTCCCCTGTCTCAATCAAAAATAATCCATAATCTCATACCAGGCAAGTAAATTATTTTTTGAGCCTTGACAAATTAAACAGCGGTTTTTTCTATAATAAAGAGGTTTCTGATGGAAAGAGATATGACCATATTACGGAGACTGAAAAAGTGCGTTTACGGGGCAATCCCCTCCGCCCTTAAATCAGCAAAATTTCTGCTCTCAATAATGATCCCTGTTTCACTGGGAGTTACCCTTCTTAAATACGCGGGGATACTTGAAATACTTGCACGATACATGGACCCTCTCTTTAAACTTGCGGGGCTCCCTGGCGATGCTGCAATTGTATTCATTACAAGTATCTGCCTCAATATCTATAGCGCAATAGCTGTAATAAGCACCATCCCATTCACAGGGAGAGAGCTTACAATACTTGCGCTCATGTGCCTTATTTCGCACAGCTATTTTCTTGAAACACCCATACAGAAGAAGACAGGTTCATCAGCAGTGAGGATAGTATCTGTGAGGTTCATATACAGCTTTATAGCAGCAGGCCTCCTGAATTTCTTGATGCCTCCTGACACCGGGGCCGCTGTAACAGCGTCTGCTTCAATTTCAGGCTCAAATGATCTCACAGTAGTGCTCTCGACATGGGTGTCAAACTCGCTTCTGCTTATAGTTGAAATACTTATACTCCTCTCGCTCCTCATGATACTTCAGCGGGTACTTGATGAATTCGGAATAATAAAATGGATGTCAAAAACTTTAGCTCCTGTAATGAAGGTGCTTGGCCTGCCGGAGTCAGTGACATTCCTATGGATTGTTGCATACACACTGGGGCTGGCGTACGGTTCGGCAATCATGCTTGAGGAATCTGAGAACGGAAGACTCACCAGAGGGGACGCCGATCTTCTGAATCATCATATTGCAATATCACACTCACTTCTTGAGGATACTCTCCTCTTTGTGGCAATCGGTGTCCCTGCGGCGTGGATCATATTTCCCAGGATTTTTCTTTCAATGGCTGAAGTGTGGCTGCTGAGGATGAGAAGAGTGTTTACACAAAGGGGAGTACCGGCTTATGAAACAGAGTGAATTAAATAATGAAATTGTTTTCGCTGAAAAAAATCATATATTCTGATTAACGGAGGTTTTCAATGGAATTTATATACAGCATGCCTGTAAAGGTATATTTCGGGAAAGGGTGCATTGATAAAAACAGTTCAGTTATAGCGGGGATCGGGAAGAGAGCTCTTATTGTCACAGGGAAAAGTTCTGCTGATAAAAACGGCTCGCTGAAACAGATTACCGGAGCTCTGAATAAGGAAGGAATTAAATACGAAAGGTTCAACCGCGTTGAAGCAAACCCCTCTGTTGAAACTGTCCGTGAAGCGGCGCAGATGGCGCGCGATGTAAAAGCGGATTTCATTATAGGTATAGGGGGGGGCTCTCCGCTTGATGCGGCAAAGGCCATTGCAATTCTTGCGTCTAATGATCTTGATGACGACGGATTGTTCAGCGGTGTTTATAAAAATAAACCGCTGCCACTCATTGCTGTACCCACAACAGCAGGTACAGGGAGCGAAGTCACTCCATACTCAATACTTACATTCCGGAAAATCAGCAACAAGAAGAGTATCGCTTCACCTGAAATATTCCCTGCGGCCGCATTTCTCGACGCAGCATTCACAGAAACACTCCCTGTTGACACAACAATTAACACAGCAGTTGACGCCCTGTCGCATACAGTGGAGGGGTACCTCTCTGCAAGGGCAACAGATGTTATTGCCCCCATTGCCATTGAAAGCATGAAACTCCTTGGGGTATCCCTTAAAAAACTCACTGATAAAAGTGCTCCGTCTTTCAGCGAGAGGGAGAACCTCCTCTATGCATCAATGCTTGCAGGCATGGTTATCGCGCACACAGGAACAACTGCTGTGCATGCAATGGGCTACCCTCTGACTTATCACAGGGACATAGATCACGGGCGTGCAAACGGCCTCCTTATGTACGGGTATCTCCGTTTCCTTGAACCGGCATCTACGAAGGTCAGAGATGTTATTCACGCAATGGGGCTGAAAGATGTTGATGAATTCGGCAGGCTTATGGAAGCTCTTCTCGGTAAAAAAGAGGAGGTCACAGATGAGGAGATTGAGATCTTTACAGACACGGCCATGACCTCTAAAAATATTGCGAACACATCCCCATCTCCGACACGGGATGAGGTTAAAAAAATATTTCAGCTTTCATTCGGGAAATAGGGGGGACGGATTAGACCTCCGCTTTCTCCACCCGGTTTCTCCCCAGCTCCTTCGCGCGGTATAACGCACTGTCAGCCCGCGAAAGGAGCCTGTCAATACTCTCACCGGGTTTCCTGAGCGCACAGCCGAAAGAAGCTGTTATTGTTTCCGCTCCGGGGATATCAAGCTTTTCAATAATAACTCTTAATTTCTCAGCGAGACTGATTGCACCGCATTCCGGTGTGTCCGGGCATACAACAATAAATTCCTCGCCCCCCATTCTCCCTGCCTGGTCAACTCCCCTTATACCTGAGCTTACAGCTTCAGCAACCAGTTTCAGTACAGTATCGCCTGTCTCGTGCCCGTAAGTGTCATTTATCCTTTTAAAATGATCAAGATCCATGGATATTACAGAGAGAGGCTGCGATGTCCTGTCTGAACGGATAATTTCCTCTTCAAGCACCCCCTGTATTTTACGCCTGTTTGCTATCCCTGTGAGGTGGTCTGTCAGTGAAAGATATTCAACCTCTGCAATCTTCTCCTTAAGTTCTGCGGTTCTGACCTCAACCTCATTCTCAAGAATTTCAGTAAAAAGGGTAAGCCTTTTGGCAAAATAAACAGATGCGCTTATCACAAGCACAAGGGATATTGCGAATATCTGGTTGAACCTGTACGCCAGCTCTTTAAGACTGGAGAGCATCTCCTCTCTTTTAAAAACAATCCCCAGATACCACCCTGCGGCGGGGATTGTTGTGAACACCACATACTTCTCCTCAGCAGCACCATATTCAATGCGCCCCTGTTTCAGAAGAAGTATCTGCTTCATTGCATCACCAATCTCCGGATCCTCAGTAAGATTCTTACCGATAAGAGACTTGTTAGGATGCACGAGAGAAACTCCACTGCCGTCTATTACCGCAGCGAAACCCTTCCCACGGACCCTGACATGTTCAAGCTTCTCACTTATTGTTGTAAGGAGAAGATCTCCCGAGAGCACCCCTCTCACTGACCCGTCCTTATTATGCACAACTGAAGATACAGGTACAGCAAGGGCGCCGGTTTCCAAATCGAGGTATGGCCTGCTGATAACAGCCCCGTCTCTGTTTAAAGCAGCCCTGTACCATGGCCTTGTCCTGGAATCATAACCGGGGGGCGGAGTCCACCTTGTGCCGCTTGTAAATTCTCCGGATGCGCTGCCGAAATACATATCTGAAAAAAAAGCATCCCGGCTGTAGTTAGACAGGAGTTCCGGTGTAATAATAGAATCATCAGGTATCCCTTTCTCAATCATATAAACATTGGCATTAACAACAGAGACCATACGTCTCAGCCACTGATCAACTTCGGAAGCATAGGCGTTAAGTACCTCCTGAATTTCAATATGAATATCCTTTATTATAAATGCCTTGCTTACGCCGTAACTGGCAAGTGAAACAATGGTAAATGCTGTTATGTAAAGCATGGTGAAGACAATAACAAGCCTGAACCTCAGCATGAAGAGGTGTGAAATATCCTTTCTCTTTCCTGCTGGAGCAGAATCGTTATTTTTTCGCGAAGGGATGTTAATCATATTTTTATATTAATAAAAACAGCCTGTTGTTGCAACAATAAAATCTCAGATTATTCCGCACATGAAATTTAAGTGCAGTATATTGACTAACCGTCAATTTTTCCTTACTTTAAATAAGTGACATAAGGGTAAGGTAAACAGAATGGAAGAGATTAAGTGGCTCGGGCATAGCGGATTTAAAATAAAGGGGAGAGGGAAAGTTCTGTACATCGATCCCTTTGACATTAAATGTTCAGAGACCGCTGATTTTATATTTATCACACACAGTCATAAGGCCCACTTTTCGATTAATGACTTAAAAAAAATATCCGCAGAAAAGACCAACATCTATGCTACGCCTGACTGTATGGAACAGCTTGACTGGTTCCCCGGATGGACAATCAGTGTGGAACCCGGAGGAGTTTACCAGGCCGGAATCTTTACTGTCACAGCCATTCCTGCATACAGCCTGAAAGATGAACGCCACCCGAGGGAACTTGGATGGGTGGGATACGTAATTGATTTCGGGGACATGAGGATATACCATGCCGGTGATACTGACCTTATCCCTGAAATAAAAGATATCCGCAAACTTGACTACGCGTTTCTGCCGGTCTCAGGTGACGGTGTCATGAATGCCGGTGATGCAGCTAAAGCTTCCGCCATTCTCAGGCCGGTTCTATCAATACCTATGCATTACGGTTATAAATCAGGTTCAGAGGAAGATGCGGCTGAATTCAAAGAGAAGTGCCCGGGGGCTGTAAGGATTCTGAAAAAAGATTAAACCGGCCGTTTAAATACTGCAAATTTTTTTAACAAATAATCCCCAGCCGCAACATATTAAGCTGTAATAAATAATTATCCTTCAGGAGATTTATTCGATATGAAACAGAGACGTCTTGTTATTCTGGGTGTTACTGTACCTGTAATCACTATTATTTTATCACTCTTTTTTATTTCAGGAGTATTCTGTAAAAACAGCACCGGCTCTTTCGGTTCATCAGGCGCATCCCCTCTGCGGAATGACAGCACAGTAGCAGACGCTGTGAAGTCACAGGAGGCATTCAGGAAAATCTATGAGATGAATAAAAACAGTGTAGTATTCATCAGTACTGAACAGACTGTAAAGGTTCAGCGCAACCCGTTCATGGATGACCCGTTCTTCAGACAATTCTTCGGACCCGGTGCCGGGGAGCAGCCTAAAACACAAAAACGCACAGGACTGGGTACAGGCTTTATCATATCTGAAGACGGATATGTATGCACCAACCATCATGTTGTTAACGGCGTGGACAAAGTAAAAGTAAAGGTTGACAGCGAAAGCTACGACGCTGCAATAATCGGCTCCGATGAAAGGACAGACCTGGCTCTGCTGAAACTCGATTCGAAAAAGAAGTTCACCCCTGTCTACTTAGGTGATTCAGACAAAGTTCAGGTGGGGGACTGGGCAATAGCAATCGGTAATCCCTTCGGCCTTGACAAAACTTTCACTGTGGGAGTTGTAAGCGCCACTGCACGACGCGACCTTGATTTCATGGGGGGCTCGCAGACACACATTCAGACTGATGCATCAATCAATCCCGGCAACAGCGGCGGCCCTCTCCTTAATGTATATGGCGAGGTTGTGGGTATAAACAGGATGATATACTCCCAGTCAGGGGGGAACGTAGGTATAGGTTTCGCGATCCCTATTAATACTGCAAAATCTGTTCTTGAGCAGCTCAAAATTCACAAGAAGATTAAACGCGGATATATCGGCGTACAGATTGTACCGCTCACAGAGGACTACGCGAAAGAGATTGGGCTGAAAAATGCTGAAGGAGCTCTTGTAGGAGGAGTAGCGGAAGATAGTCCTGCGGCTAAAGGGGGAATAGTTGCCGGCGATGTTATACTCTCTGTTGACGGCAAAGAGGTTAAAAGCTTCGGGGATCTTCTCTCCAAAGTCGAAAGCACGCCAATCGGGAAATCGCTTAAAGTTCAGATATGGAGAGATAAATCAAAACTGAACCTATATATAACAGTAAAAGAACGGCCTTAGTTATTGTAAACTCCTTATTAAATGTTTTGTATGCGGAGGGGAAGCACCCCTCCGCTTTTTTATATCTTTTTCTTTTCAGAAAACTGTTTTAAACCCCGGAGAATAATATACCGGGAATTATTTATTCTTCGCAACACGGAATCCAAGACTGTTGTGGCCGTAATGAGGACTGAAGTCATTTACATCCTCCGCCCGCAGACTGAAGGCGTTGTTAGGCCATCCGCCGCCGCGCTGTACACGGGTTGACCCGATAAATGACGGGTGCCAGTCGTAACAGAACTCTCTCACATTGCCGAGCATATCATATAAGCCCAGGGGATTCGGCTTCTTTGTCCCCACAGCATGTGTACCGTAATCACTCTCCCCCCACTTGTTGAAACTGTTTTCACTATAAACTTCATATTCATTCACTACTGAAAATTGTGAACTCTCTCCCCAGTAGTATGTTGATGATGTTCCGGCACGGCATGCATATTCCCATTCGGCGGAAGTCGGGAGTCTGAACCCGTCGGCTCCTTCGTTTATTGATACTTTCCATTTGATATAGTCATCTGCATTTTTATTATCCGGATCTTTAACTGTTTTATCAATTTTATAGTACGGCTTTAAACCCGCTTTTTCGCTGAGCTTATTACAGAAGTCCACCGAGTTATACCAGCTTACACTTTCAACGGGATTATCAGGTTTCCCCTTGAATTCGCAGGGATTGAATCCCATAACAGATCCAAACTGTTTCTGGGTTACTTCGTATTTCCCGATATAAAACTGTGATATTTTATCATTTCCCGGAATGAGAACCATTTCAATACCGGAGAAAGTTTTTGTGTCTGCGGATTTTTCTGCTTTTGTTCCACCGGCTTGTGAGAATAACATTTGTCCGGCAGTAATAATAAAGATGATTGCAGCTGTAACTGTTCGGTTGATATAATTCATAAAGTGCCTTCAGATAATTTATTGTGCAGGCAGTAAAATATAGGATTGTAATGTTTGTCAACATAAAGAAGCTGAATTTATGAAATGCCTGAAGAGAGCTATATATATGCTATTTTGAATTAATCAGGTTTCCGTTAATGTCGAACTTATAGCGGTTAACGTTTGGAA
>DINC01000164.1:7086-7846 GCA_002425885.1 Spirochaetia bacterium UBA5550
ATCCTTTTGAAATGAATAATCTTCAGGGTTTCAGCCTTGAAAGAAAACGCAAATCATCCATGTCCTTGTATCTTCCGGATGCTTTTTTGTTTTTTATCAGCGGTTCAAGACCGATATAGTAAACGGTGATTTCAGTATCATCGGATTTAATCCTGTGTATAAGTCTTGATTCCCACGCCTCGCTGAAACTGATCCCGTCAACACTGTTCAAAAAATCTATTCTGTTAGGAGGTTGTCCGAATTGAATAATTACCCCGGGATCCATAAATTCTTCCGCCGAATTTATCCCGGGAACATCTCCACCCCAGAATTCAAGCATCGCATCATAAAGATTCCGGGTATTTGATTCTGAATAATCATAAAAAAGATCTATATCGCCAGTTACACGTGAGTACCCGTAGAATATTACAGCTTCTCCGCCGACAATGACATATCTAACCCTGTGATTGTCCAGTATTGTTAATAATTCCAACGTATCTTTTGAAAAGTACGGATTGTTCATCTGCGTTTTACAATTTGACGGCTGTCACGTATGTCGGGAGTATTCTCACCATATACTCTGATTTTAAGAACACGGGCGATTTCCTGTCTCTCTTCAGAGGTAAGTTTAATCTGGTTCATAATCTCTGCATCTTCAGCTTCATGAAAGCTTGTAAACTTTACTACAGTTCTATCCATTTATCCGCCTGTTTAAAAAATAATTCAGTGGCAATAATTTACTGAAGAATAATGATAAAAAATATATTTGTCAAGAATATTC
>DINC01000165.1:0-11924 GCA_002425885.1 Spirochaetia bacterium UBA5550
GAAAAAGCTGATCAAATTGTCCGGGAACTTAAAGAGGCTCTTCAGCCGGTAAAGGATGAAATTGATCGATTAAACAGCAGAAAAAATATGCCGGGGCGAAGGATTTAACCTGTAATAATATTTTAATTAATTATACAAATCGCCGCTGCGCTTCTAAACTTTTTTATAATATTCATGAGGTATGACAAATGCCACCTAAAGGCGAAAAAAGAAAGCAGCAGATCATTGACACAGCAAAAGATATGTTTATAAATAAAGGATTTCAGAGCACCCATATCGGTCAGGTATGTGAGCATCTTGATATTGCACGGGGTACAGTCTACCAGTATTTCAGCAATAAAAAAGAGATCCTCTTCGCCATTCTGGACACAGTTGCAGAAAATATTGAAGATATTCTCGATCCGGATGATCTCGGCGATTTTCTGGATAAAAAACCTGAAATGGATATTATAGTTAAATTTGTTGATGACAGGATTGCTTCATGCCTCGCAGTGCTTTCAAATGAACCTATTGTTATAAGGCTTATATACAGGGACATTATCGGGATAGATGAAGAGGTCTCTGACAAAGTATCTGTATTCCTTTCAAAAATTATTGAAATAATATCCAGAGAAATTGAAATACTCAGGGATAATAATATATTTAAAAAAGATGTTGCCCCCTCTATCGCTGCCTCAATGCTTGTGGGCGCAATCATGATGATCATATACCAGTACAGCAAAGACAAAAAAGACTACCTTGATAAATCTGTTACAAAGGCCATGGCAATTACATACCTTCATGGAGTATATGAGACGCTTTGATATACAGCTTTAAAAAAATAAAGATAACAGCGGCTCTTCTTATAATAATCTCCATGTCTTCATCTCTACAGGCCATGGAGCAGAAAGCAATTGTAAAGTCTATACTGAAGGGTAAATCTCCCGATTACGAGACAGCTCTCGATTATACCAGGATCAACCTCCCCCCGTTTCTTCCAAAAGATCTCAAAGACGAATACCTTGACGACGATGATGAGGATATCCGTGGAAGAATTATCGCAGCTCTTAAACTTTATCCGCCGGAACAGACAGCTCCCTTCTGGATTGAAATATTAAAAAAAACCGGAAGTACCCCCCTCGAAGTCAGTATTATCAGCCACCTGGGGAGGAACAAATACTTCACTCCTGTGATAGCAGAAAAACTCCTGGCGCCCATGAGCGAAGTCAGGGAGAGAGCAGCCATTGCACTTAAAGACTCCGGTGACGACAGGATCCTGCCTGTAATCCTTAACCTCTCAAAGAGCAGCAAACCGATAGACAGGATATATCTTCTTGAGGCGCTAAAACATCTCTATGATATCCGTTTTCAGAAACTGGTCATAGCGTTCCTGAATGACGGCAATAAATCTGTACGTATTTATGCGCTGCAATGCGCCACAGATAACAACATCAGAGAATCTATACCTGTGATCAAAAGACTTGTTACAAACGATGACAATGACGAGGTTAGAAAGCGCTCAATTGAATCCCTCGCTTATTTCAGGGATTCCGGATCCGGGTTCATCATTGCTTCAGTTCTGAAAGAGGGGAAGAAGGACCTCTCACTTACTGCCATAAGGGCGCTTAGAGATCTGAAATACAGCAGCGCAGCAGGCCCGATTTCTGAACTTCTGCTCAGTGAGAAAGACCGTGAGATTAAAGCTGCGGCAATTGATGCCTTAAGCGGATTCGGAAGAGCAGGGAACATTGACGGGCTGAGACAGATAATAACGAAAGATGAAGATCCTGTTATGAGGATAAAAGCTATAAACGCGCTGGGTGAAATAAGTGAAGAGCGGTACACCATTGAGTTATTAACAATCACCCTGTCAGACAGCGACTACAGAATCAGAGGTGAAGGATGCAGCGCACTGGGAAAGCTTAAAAAAAGCAGGCCGTCAGCGCTTCTCCTTAATCAGATCAGAGGAGACAGTTCCAGATATGTCAGGAGTGCTGCTCTTTATTCACTTGAGAAGATCAGGGACACAAAAGATATTGTACCGCTATTCGACATTTATTCTGAGGAGAGAGATCCCGTATTCAGGCACCTGCTGAAGGATTACCTCCGATCATCAGTCATACGGCTTACCCGTTAGCACCCCACAACCTCTCCCTGAGGCCCGTCATCCGCTTCATGGAATTTTCAACCATAGCAGCCACAGTATCCTCATCTGAGGCGATTACCACTTTTTTCTTTCCCCGTGTCACTGCAGTGTATAGAAGTTCCCGTGTCATGAGCCTCTTCTCCACAGGAGGTAGAACCACAAGGACTTCACTGAACTCCGAACCCTGGCTCTTGTGTATGGTCATGGCAAAAGCTGTTTCATGTTCCGGCATTCTTGAAGGATGGATATATACCTTTTCTCCGTCAGGTTTTTCAAACATTACCCTGAGTTCTCCATCCTTAAAACAGGTTACGCCGATATCTCCATTGAACAGAGAGAGAGTATAATCATTCCTGGTGACCATCACAGGCCGCCCTTCATAAAATTCATCTTCCGGTTTAATAATTCCCGCCTCTTCAAGTACACGCTCCGCCATAAGATTCAGTGCGGCAGCACCGACCGGGCCTCTCCTGGTGGCGGTAAGGATCGCGAAACCCCTGATAAATTCATAAACAGATTCATGACCGGGCCTCCCGTTTCTGCTGAAAGCACCTGATGCGGCTTTTCTGAAAGTATCCTCAATGGAAATAACCGAAGAATCACCGGTAAGGGATATGTCGCTCTTTCCTCCATGAGTAAGGAGTTTTACCGCGCCCTCTGAATTGCCGCTGCGTATCATGTCAGCAAGAAGGCCTATTCCGCTCTCTCCGCTGAACCTGTAGCTCTTCCGCAGAATGGTCATAGCCCCGGATAACGGAGCGTCGCCAGCTTCCACCTTCGCGTCCCTGCTGAAAGCTTCACCGAGGAGTCTGCTACCTCTGCTGATAAACTCAGAGGTGTACCCGTGCAGCCTCCCCCTGTCGCATATATCACCGAAAACTGCTCCACCCTCAACAGATGAAAGCTGATCCCTGTCACCCAGTAGAATCACCCTTGCGCCGGGCTTCAGCGCTTCAAAAAACCTGAACATCAATGCAAGGTCAGCCATTGAACATTCATCAACAACAATCACGTCATACCGCAGCGGATTTTCCCTGTTATGCCTGAATTCCGGGGAGCCGCTTACTGAGCCGAGAAGTCTGTGGATGGTGTGTGTATCCCGCGGAATTGCTTCTTTTATCTTTTCACTGACAGGGAGATCTTCAAGTGACAATGTAACCGACTCCCGCAGACGCGCCGCTGCTTTACCCGTTGGGGCAGCAAGCGCTATCGATATACCGCCCCCCATAGTTTCAGCAAGGAGCGCCAGTATTTTTATTACAGTTGAAGTTTTGCCTGTGCCCGGGCCGCCGGATATTACCGAAAAACAGCTGATAAGCGCGCACCACGCGGCAACCCCCTGCCAGTCAGTTTCATCCGCATTATGAGGAAAAAGTTTCACAAACAGATCAGTTACACCGGGGGTAACCGCTTCCGGAGGGAGCGGGTGCGCCATACTTTTTACTGAATCAGCCAGCTGTTTTTCAAAAAAATGATATTTCTGAAAATAGACCCTGTCATGTTCATCAAGAATGACAGGGAGCAGTTCACCCTCCGTTCCTGCAATCCCGCTGTTTTTCAAAACAGAAAGTATCTTCTTTCTATCAGGAATCATTATCTCATGAAGTAAATCAGCGGATTCAGTAAAATCTGAAAGGGGCCTCCCTGCTATTTGCGATATATCGAGGCACACATCACCCTGCGCAAGCCTGTTGGAAAGCAGGAGTATCAGGAGGTATAGAACCTGATCGCTTTTATCAGCCTTGGCTGTGAGAAAATCAGCCAGATGTATATCAATATCATTAAATATTGCTGAAGCTTTAATTTCATCTATGGTACGGTTCATTGCTCGCCCTCCACGCTGAAAAATCTGTCCAGTATCTTAACTGTTACCTCATCAGGGATTGTATGAAAAATACCGGGACTGTTATCACCCTCTCTCATCCCCCTTATAAAAAAATAATAGACTCCGCCGAAGTTCCTGCTGTAGCTGTAATCCCCACCCATGCGGAGGGAGAGATACCTGTGCAGCGCCACAGAGTACAGATAATACTGCAGGTGATAGTTATGATGCAGCATCTCCTCCTCCATACGGGGGAGAGAGTAGTCTTCACTGCATGTGCCCAGGCTGTTGGACTTCCAGTCAGCAATATAATATTTCTCCCCTGCCCTGAACACAAGGTCTATAAAACCTTTCATCATGCCATGTATCACTGAATCGTCCCGTCCCGGACTGTTAAAAATCTCTTTTCCGTATAACGGCGCGCTGCTGAATATATTATGAAGCCCTGAAATAGAAAACTCCCCAAGCGGAAAATTGAATTCCATTTCACTGAGCCTGTTCTCCATACCGATATCTGAAAGTCTCAGACCATCATCGCCCGGAAGCTGAGCATTTGCTACATTAAAAAACATCGCAGCCACATCATCGCACCAGGATTCTTCATACCCGTATTTACGCAGAAGAGAGAGGACAGTTCCTGAAACAGTTTCTTTATCTTTTTCACGGAAATCAGTAGTTTCAAAAATTTCATGAAGGCACAGACCTGCTTTTGTACCACGGGGGAAGGCGAAAATTCCGCTTCCTGCATAAACAGATTTCCCAGCGAAACCGTCACTCTTCTCATCATGCATGGTCTTTGTTATGGAACTGTAGCTCTGCATACCCCATGCGCGTCTGATTTCCCCTGTGAATTTTCTCTGTTCAGTTAAATCCGTTTCAGACAGAGGTATGCTCTGCATCTTCCCGCCATCTCCCCTTATTATTGAAAAGGAGATATTCCCCCCTGAACCTGCTGCGAGATTTCTCAGTGACTCTGCGAAGAGAGCAAACTTCTCCTCAGTTTTCAGCTTTTCGGGGAGAGGCCCATTCAGCAGAAGATGGGCCGGAGCAGACTTGAGAAAATCCCGTTTAACCATAAAGAGCACCCTGCATCTCGATTTGGCCCTGGTGAGTGCCACATACATGAGCCTGACATTCTCTGCAAGATCTTCACGCCCCTTTATCTCCTTTACACTCTCTGTTACACTCTCCTTATCAAGGCAGAGCACAGGTGCAAAGTCAGATTCAGGATCATGATAGATTACAGTTTCTCCCGGAGGCTGCCAGGCATGGGTAAGATAGGGGCAGTAAACTATGGGATACTCAAGCCCCTTGCATGCGTGCATGGTAACAATCTCCACGGCATCACTATCTTTATCAAGGCGAATAGAGTACGCGTCACCCTCAGGGGGATCAGTCAGGGCATTCTCAAACCATGCCACAAGTTCATCCGGTGAGAAGCTGTTTTCAAACTGCACCATGTTGAGTATTTCAGCAAGATGATTTATATTGGCCAGAGCCCTCTCCCCCCTCATACGCCCCAGCACCCTCACTGTAATATTCTCATTTGCGAGAAGAAGGGTAAACATATCCATAAAACCGTTTGTAACCCACAACTCCCTGTAATCGTAAAATTTTTCAGTGAGCTCTGCAAGAGGCGCTGTTCCATCCTCTGAATCATCATTGAGCCTGTATATGTCTGCTGCGCTCATCCCAATTATTGATGTGGCAGCCGCGCTCTTTAACCTGCCGCTCCTGCCGGGCTCAGCCACAGCGGCAATTATCCGGCAGAGTTCAGAAGCCTCTTCAGTTGCAAGCACACTTTCATGTCCACGGGATACAGAGGGTATGCCGCATGCAGCCAGCGACTCCTGTACAGAGGCGGCATGGGAATGGCTCCGAACCAGCACCGCAATATCAGAGGGCTTCACACCTCTTCCGGAAGAAGTAAAGCTGCAGCTGCTGTCTGCAATTAATTCAGATATCTCCGAAGCAAGCTGCCTCAGGATAATACTGTCGTTATCATCATTCCCCCCCTGAACTGCCTGTATATCAGCAAGCCCTATATCCATCGCGGAGAGGGGCTTGCCATTTTTCACAAGATAATCACAGTGATCTTTTTTACCCGCTTCGACAGGGGTAAATTTTATCCTTTCAAATACAAAGGGGAGTTCAGCTCCGCTGAATACCCTGTTCACGCATTCGATGAGTTCAGGAGTTGACCTGTAATTATTCGCAAGCGTGTACCTTTTCTGCACCATTTCCGAAGCTTTAATATAGGAAAAAATATCCGCCCCTCTGAACCTGTAGATCGCCTGTTTCGGATCGCCTATGAGAAAAAGAATACTCTCACCTTTGCCGAAAATCCCGCTGAAGATATCAAACTGAAGGTCATCGGTATCCTGAAACTCATCAATAAGCGCGGCGCTGTACCTGTTCCTCACGCTCTCAGCAAGTGCAGCGCCTCTCTCTCTTCTCAATGCGATCTGCACATCCTTTATGAGATCATCAAATCCCCGTCTCCCGAGCTCACCCTTAAGCGCGCCGCCAACGTTATCCATATAGCTGAACAGTTCTATTCTAAAATTGACAAGATATTCTCTGCACGCAGAGTAGTATTCCTCAGCAGCAGAAAATAAATCATCAGCTGCTTTAAAAAACGGTATATCCGGAGCACTGCGCCCCTTGTTGAGCGATGCCCCAATTTTCTCAGCAGTAAAAAATTCAAAGCCATCAGGGAGAGATAGAAACTCCCCCCCCGCAAGGTATGAATCAAGGTCCGCAGTCCTCTGCACCATAGAATTTCTGCGGTACTTATTGCCATTAAGTGAGCCGCTTTCAAATATAAATTCCTCAACAGACCTTCTCTCTTTTACCCATAAGGGGGCGAGCTTTCTGTGCAGCTTCTCCACTTTTACGGCAAGCTTATTGATCATTTGAACAGAAATAGGTGTCGCATCCGGCACTGTTTTCATACGTGGGGAGAGAGGCCTTTTTTTATACAGCACAAGCAGAGAAGCAGGCGATTCATGTTCAATAATATATTTTGCAGGATGTTCAGGAAGAGAATAGATATGTTTTCTCCAGAAATCAGCAGCAAGCCGTTCATGAATCAGATCATCCGTGGCTATATCTGAACTGAACAGCGAACCGCTTTCAAATGCATTATCAGCAAGCACCTGCTGGCAGAAGGAGTGGATCGTGTAAACCGATGCTTCATCAAAACTTTTCAGAGCGCCGCGGAGCCTCTGCGTAACAGACAGATCATTACTGTGTTTCTCCATTATTTCAGAAACAGTCTTTTCATCAGCCACGCCTGTTTCACAGAAACGGAGAGCATCAGCTATTACATTCCGTGTCCTGAGACGCAGCTCCATTGTTGCAGGGAGCGTAAATGTCACAACAAGAATCCTGTCAATCCTGAGGCTCCTCTCAACAATTAGCCGCAGGTAGATCATCGATATTGTAAATGTCTTCCCTGTGCCTGCGCTTGCCTCAATAAGATTAGTCCCTTCCAGGGGTGTTTTAACCGCGTTGAACTTCTCCATTATTCCCCCTCCGCTTCATGTTCAATCAACGGCCCGTAAACAGCCATTGATGCCCGGATAAATTCATCACCAGGTTCATAATTGCCGCCGAAAAGTTTATATACATACTCATCAGCAAGATCACTAAGACCACGGGAAGCTCTATAGAGCTTCATCGCCTCACGGAAAGCCTTATCCTCATCCTCTTCGATTATTGAAACCGCGTACTGGTATGAACTGTAAGGGAATAGCGGAAGCGGCTGCGTCATACCCGATTCATAAATTTCCAGAAGAGATGCCAGTATCTCTCTGCAATTGTCCGGCACTCTATATCCGGCACTTTTATCAAGTGTAACAGATACTGTACTGAAATCTGGACCAACACTGCTGCCGCAGCATACTGCAAGATGATATACCCATGCACGTAGCCTGTCCTTGGCCCGCAGGGAACCTGTTCTGTAAAAACCCTGTTTCCCGCCATAAAGAGTATATGCACCTGTTATGCGGAAACCGTTTATTTCAACCCCGCACTCCATCCGGCTGATACCGGTGAGCAGCGGGGCTACTTTTTCATACAGCCTGTCAGCTTTTTTCAGCGATTCGTTATAAAAAATTTCACCCGGTGTCCCGTGCGGAAGAATCCCTTCAGCTCTTATCTTTTTGTAAATATCATCACGGACAACACCCCCTGCGAGGTAACTGAATATTCTCTCGTCAGTATTATACAGCTCAAGGCTCCCGGGTTTAAAAGACTCCTCCTCTATATAATCATCAGTGTAAATTTGAAGGTTGACGCCGAGCCTCCGCTTTATTAGGTACCTGGCAGGATTAGAAAGAAATTCTGCAAGCATTTCTATGGATATATCTCTTTCATCAGCAGTAAGGGGGGGGAGTTTTTCCGCTAAAAAATCGTATTGACCGGCATCACGTTTTACATATGACTGCGCACCTGACCTCATCCCTGCCGAATAACTGTAGTACCCGGACCCCTCTTTAAAATATACAGGATGATAGGGCTGTATCCTCTGTCTTCGAACAATTATATCTTTTATTTTCTTTTCACCTTCAACAGAAAAAGACTGCTCAATACATTCAATGAGCTCACTTACAACAATTGAGGGGTTCTGATCAGTATTGGTAGTAATATTCTGCCCAGTGTAGCTTATATACAGCTTCTCTCTGGCGGAGATCACGGTTTCAAGAAACAGGAACCTGTCCTCATCTCTCACAGACCTGTCCCCCATCCTGGGCTTAATCATCATAAGGTCAAATCCTGAAGGGCGCGACTTTCTCGGGAAAGAATATTCGTTCATCCCTATGAGGCAGATAACCCTGCGGGGAATACTCCTCATGGGGAGCATTCCGCAGAAAGTAAGGCTCCCTGATATAAAATTCCTGCCGGCTGAAGCCGCAGAAAGATTCTGTTCTATGAACTCTCTGACAGGGAGAAGACCGGTTTCCCCGCTGAATCCCGATCTCTCTTCTGTCTCCTTAAGACGGGCTGCTGTTTTAATAATCAGCAGTATCTCATCCTGAGAATCGGGCCCTGATTCAAAAAACTGATCAGCAATATCATTGATAATCCCCCCCCATTCAGCAGGGCTGTGTTTTTCATTCAGCTTATAATATGTATCCCTCAGCAGTTTGAAGAAAGTGATAAACCTGCCGAGAACCTGAGAACTGTTCCCTTCAATAACAGGATAAGGAAGAATATCCTTAACTGTCTCATCTCCGCACATCATTACTGAACCAAGAAACATCCTTTCAAGCCCGAAGCTCCATGTGTTTTCATGAATCCCTGGGAGATCCCGCTCCTCCTTATAACCTGAATCTATCCCCCAGAAGATCCCGGTCTCTCTTACCCACAACCCGATGCTGTCGAAATCATCACCGGTAAGTTCAAACTTTCTCAGCACCTCCGGGCACTGAAGTATACCCATAACTTCAGCAGAGGTGAACCGCCCCTCATTCAGGGAGAGTATCTTCATCATTGTATCAACCACCCTGCTGGTTTTGCCGGGTGTTCTGTCAGCAATCCTGTACGGAATACGGGGCACACCATCCTCTCTCCTGTCGAAAACCCCCTGAATAATGCTGCTGAAACTCTCTATATCAGGGGCCATAACAAGCACATCACCCGGAGCAATACCGCTGCCGTTATCAAAAAGCGAGAGAAGATAATCATGAAGCACCTCCACCTCACGCATAACAGAGTGGCAGGAATTTATCACAATGGAGTCATCCTCTGATGCAGCCTTACTGTCAAGTTTGACAGCGGGAGATTCAATGCTTTTCCCTCTCTCTGTCATCGTAAGGATATCCCTCTGAAGAATAGCGAGAATTGAATCACCTGCGGGTTCCTCAAATAAATGTTCATCCCCTGCATCGATATTCGACATGTAGAGAAACCGGAAAAAGTCCCTGCCGCTGCGTCCCATTGAAGAGAGGAGAGGATTCCCCCTTTCAATATGAAGGTCATCCTCAAACTGAGGAGTAACCGCCGAATTCTTCAGCACAAGAGAGGTAATCTCCTTCTCCCGCATAACATCAAACCAGTACTCCCTGCATGGATTAAGCATATACAGATATATATCGCAGAACCTCGATGCCGCAATAAGCACATCAAGGTGATAGAGCGGCAGGTATGAAATACCGAAGAGTGATATTCTGCGCGGGAAATCATCGGGAGGTGTAATTCCGTCAGAAGCAATAAGTTCAAAGAGACGTTTATGGAACGCCGGAGGATGACCGCTATTCATTCCTGATGTAAGCGCACGCCATAGATGAGGCTGCCACCCCTCCTCATGAAAAATCTCACCGCTGTCCCACCTGTTGATCATATCTGGCCTGAAGGTCATATACTGGTCAAAAAGATCAGTTATCCTTGAGGCCACCTGGTACTCCTTTATCCCCGCAGAGTCTCCGTTAAGATAGTCATGAAGCTCACTATAAACAGGAACCCCCGTGCTATCCCTCAGCACCTTCATGGTCTTCCATGTCATGATATCTTTCTCGAAAAATCTCTCATCACCCATTCCCGGGAAGAATGATTTCATGAGGATGCCGGTCATTCTATTAGGTAACACGTATTCAAAGTCAGCCCATATCCCTAATTTACCTGCAAGCTGAATTGAAAGCCACTGCATCATCCCGAGACTCTGTAAAACAATGATCTCCTTTGTCATAGGGGGGAAAGGTTCATCCCTGAAAAAAGAGGCACACCTCTCCGCAAGCAGTTCAAGTCTGTTTCCTGAAACAAGGTATAATCCCGGCATAATACTCTCCCTATTAATTTTTAAAAAACAACACTTATAGACAGCATATTTCAAGCAGAAAACATAGCCCTGCGGGGTCTATGTGAGATAAAAATTTATTGAAAATTCAGGAGTACTGTTTTCACCTGTCTTTTATAGTAAATAGACCGGTGATTAGCACAGTGTCATTTCGAACGAATGAGATAAATTTCAATTTCAGCATAAGAAAAAACTGATTTCTCATTTATTGTTGTTTATACGAAACGGCAAATTGACCTAATTCAATCGTGAAGTGCTATAGTTCAAATCCAACATACAGGACTATATATGCTACCTTTTAAAAGCAAGGAAAACAGACTTAACTACAACCACATCGCTGCTGAAAACAGTCAAAATAATCTGCTTCTTATACATGATAACGGCCAGTCTTCTAAAATATTTGATTCTGAGCTGCGGTTCTACTCAAGCTATTTCAACACAGTGACTATTGATCTGACCGGTCACGGAAAATCCCCGAAAGGGAACGACATATATAATAACTTCTGGGTAATGAATGCTGCTGCTGCAATCGCGGTATGCGAAAAACTCAAGATGAAAAAAGTATCTGTTATAGGGATAGGTGGCGGAGGAGTAGTAGCTCTGAATATGGCTCTCCTTAATCCCGGGTTTGTAAAGGGCATACTTGCTGATTCTCTCCCCGGCACAGACCCCGATGAAAATTACATTTCAAGCCTCATTGAATACAGAGAAAAAGTTTACGGCAATGAGATGAAACAGAAGTTCCAGAATATAAACGGTTCAAAGTGGGAAAAGATCCTTACTGAGGATACCGAGATGCAGATAGATTTCGCTGAAAGAGGGGGGAAGTTCTATCACGGCGAGATCTCCACAATACCATGTCCTGTGCTTCTCACAGGGTGCCCCGGCTATGACCTTCTGCCGGATATCGAAGAGAGGATCAGGCATGCCGCAGACAATCTCAAAAAACCGCAGATACATTTTTTCAGTTCAGGGAAGTATCCTCTCTTCTTAAACAGAAATGATGAGTTCAGGACAGTATCGCTGAATTTTCTGATGGATTGATGCCTCACCCAGCGAGGGGTCGCCGGACACCACCCGGGCGCCGGAATACCATCCTGCCGCAGGACACCACCCGAGAACAAGGGGTTGTAACCCCTTGCCGTATACAGCACCACCTTGCCGTATACAGCACCACC
>DINC01000165.1:12005-16161 GCA_002425885.1 Spirochaetia bacterium UBA5550
GGGGTTGCAACCCCTTGCTTTGTGTACCGGCAAATTATTGTATACCGGTAAATTTGTGTGTACCGACAAATTGCCGGATAATAACCCGCAAACCGGTATGTTCGGGTAAACCATGTTTTTCCCTGTTATTCACAACGTACTGTACGGCATTATAATAATATTTGTCTGATGTTATGTATTCTGAACCGTATTTCTGTGTCCATAAATGAAACTCACTGTGGGGTTCAATACCGCAATATTCCCTGTACCGCTGTGCTGATTTCCCTTTTAACAGCCTTATAATACCGGGCAGTTCTTTTTCAACGCATTCAATAACAAGGTGAACATGATCCCTGCAGATATTATACGCATGCACTCTGTAACCCTTACGCTTTACTATCCGGGCAATGGTCATTGTTATAAATAATTCTGATTCGCTGTCAAGCAGCAGAGGCTCACCGGGCCAAACTCCGTATTTAATCATCCTCTCCGATACTCGTGAATTATGTGTCGCCCATATTATATGATATATTTTCATATATATATAACGATGGGAGGGCGGGCTTTTTAAAAAAATTTTTTTATAATTTTATTTTTTGCNNGCAGATACGCAATAATATATAAATGTGACAAATATATATACATACATGTATACATGCAACCCCTTGCTCCATTCATTCCGAAGGTATAATCATCTTCCCTGACCTCTCGAAAAAAAGGTAATCCCTGAACCAGCTTATCATAACAAGTATCTTGTTTCTGAAACCTATAAGATAGAAGATATGTATAAAAAGCCAGAGAACCCAGGCAATAAATCCTCTGAACTCAAAACCCGCTGCTTTTGTGATCGCTGAATTCCTCCCGATTGTAACCATTGAACCGCGGTCACCATATCTGAATGGTTTAAGAGTCTTGCCATTGATCAGCCTTAAAATATTTATCGCGGAATGAATCCCCTGCTGGGTTGCCACAGGTGCATTCATCGGGAGAGGTTTCCCGCTTTGTTCAAGGTATGCCATATCTCCGCAGATAAATACATTATCACAGCCGCCGGGCCTCAGGTATTCATCAACAGTCACCCTGGCATCTTTCCTGTCAGCAATCTTAATGTCGCTCTTTATTGCGACGCCGCTTACACCTGCTGTCCAGAGGATAGTATGCGATTTTAATCTCTCCCCATCCCCTAAAATTATCTCTCCGGGCTTAACCTCTTTAACTGTTCTATTAAGTGAGACAGCTACATTCATCTTCTCCAGTTTTCTCTTTGCGTATTCAGCAGACTTCGGGGAATATGCTCCGAGGAGCTGCCCCGCTGCATCAACAAGACAAATCCTGACTTCGTGTGAATCAATATGGGGATAATCTTTTCTAAGCGGCCCATTCACAAACTCGGCAAAGGCGCCCGCGAACTCAACTCCTGTGGGCCCGCCTCCCACAATGACAAAAGTGAGGCATTTATCACGCTCAGAAGGGTCATCACATTTAGATGCTCGTTCAAACATGCGGAGTATATGATTACGGAGCCGCAGCGCGTCATCAAGTGATTTAAGTGTGGTGCTGTTATTCTCAGCTCCTTTGATACCGAAGTAACCTGATGAACTGCCGGGAGAAAAAATCAGGAAATCATATTTTATATCACCCCTGTCAGTGACGACTGTATCTTTTTTAAAATTTATTTTTTCAACATTTGCCATGAGGAAATCGATGTTGGCTTTTTTCCTGATGAATGTCCTCACAGGATAAGCTATCTGGTCCGGCTCTATCTCCGCAGCACCTACCTGGTAAAGCAGCGGATTGAATGTATGATAATTATTTCTGTCAATAATCGTAACACGGACATTGCGCCCGGAAAGTTTTTTTGCGGCAAAAAGCCCGGCAAATCCTGCGCCGATAATTACTATATGTTTATATTCACTATTCATTTTATATCTCCTGATATATGCAATATTAAAAATATACCGGGAGGAATCAATTAAAAAAACTCACCCCATTACTCCGGCTTAAGCTTCTCAATAACTGATTTAGCGTATTCAACATTTATCTTCAGTTCATTTCTCTCCCAGTTTACGACTCCCCGGGTTTTAAGTCTCGCTATCATTCTGGATATGGTTTCAGGGATAGTGCCGATTGCCTCTGCAAGTTCAGCTTTTGAGAGATCGACCTGAACTTCAGGTTTCAGCCCGTAGTGCTCCTCTATAAAAAGAAAAAAACGCTCCTCCACATCATATGCATTTAAAAAAGCCACCCTGTCTGTAAGATTTCTCAGCTTTTTAAAAAGATTCCCCACGAAAAACCTCATAAAAGTTTCATCCCGGAAAAGGTCAAGGAAAACCGAACGCTTTATAGTGAACACAACACTCTCCCTCTGGGCAACAGCATTAACAGGGTAAACCTCAGAATCAAAAAGAATAACCTCGCCGAACATCTCGCCAGGCCTTATGTGCCGCAAAACAACCTCCCTGTCATTATCAGCAGCCTTATACACGCGCACAAGCCCCTCAATCAGAAAGAAAAACCTGTCACCTTTATCACCCTCAAGGAAAATAAGTTCATCCTTACCAAAGTTTTCAGTTCTTCCGCTCTTTTCAAGCCTCTGTATAAGCTCAGCAGGGAGCCCTCCGAAAATAATACTGCGTGATAAAGTTTCACCGGAACTGTTCATTTTTTTCTCCAGACTTGATTCAGATCAATGCAATTCTTTTTAACTCATGTTACATTCATCATGTCAAATTAAAAAAGGTGCTAAACCTGAAGTCTCTCATAACCAGTTTCCTGTATACCCCCTAAATCCCCCAAAGGGGGACTTTAAAGGTAAGACAGGATATATGTCAGTCCAGACATGTAATCTTTGACACCTTTGCTGGTGTGGGGGTCAGGGCTGCCGCAGAGCGAGGGGCCGGGCCTGATAATGAATAAGTAGACGTAATATTTAGATAATGGAGAAAATCATGAAACGTAACATAATAAAAATCGATGAAGAGAAATGCAACGGATGCGGCCAGTGCGTAACCGGCTGTCCTGAAGGTGCAATACAGATGGTGAACGGGAAAGCGCGCCTGGTGAGCGAGAACTACTGCGACGGCCTTGGCGCATGCATAGGTGACTGCCCTGTAGGAGCTATCTCTGTTGAGGAGCGCGAAGCCACACCATACAGCGAAGCTCTCGTAATGGAAAACATGATACGCCAGGGTGAAGATGTTGTGCGCAAACACCTTGAGCATCTCCTTGAACATAAAGAGATGGAGCTTTATGATGAAGCAATGGATATACTGGCAGCTAAGGGGATCAATATAGAACCTGAAACTCCGCCTCAGCCCATGAACAGTCATGTTCACCACAATAATGGCCATGGATGCCCTGGAAGCATGAACATGGTCCTGCTGAAAAACATTGAGCCGGTGAAAAAAGCTGAACCCCATGCAGGGTTCTCGCGCCTGAACCAGTGGCCTGTGAAGCTGAAACTTCTCACCCCGGACTCCACTGTATTCAGCGGGAAAGTTGACCTCCTCGTGTCAGCAGACTGCGCGCCTTACGCCAGCGGAAATTTTCACGAGGAGTTCCTCAACGGCAGGACAATGCTTACATTCTGTCCCAAGCTTGACCCGTACATCGATGAATACAGGGAGAAACTCACTGCCATATTTACAAATCGTGACATACGGTCAATCACTCTGGTAAGGATGGAGGTTCCATGCTGCGGCGGAGTAACAGCACTGGTTCAGGAAGCCCTTAAGCGCAGCGGGAAGAACATCCCTGTTGACCAGAGGATTGTGAAAATAGTATGATCGATGTCATTAAAGTTCTATTCTTAAACTGATTCTGCAATTCAGATTTCTCAGTCGCTACCGCTTCTTCGAAATGACTTAAGGTTTTACAATGTCATTTCGAACCCCTTCAATTTTTCGGGTGAGAAATCTCTATTGCTTAGTTTTATAATTACAGAAAGTTCTGTTTCTAAACTGATTCTGCAATTCAGATTTCTCAGTCGCTATCGCNNCGCTTCTTCGAAATGACAGGTTGCGACCACTTTTTTAATTGTGAAAAACTATAATACACAACCTGAAAAATAAACCGTCATTATTATTTCTTGACCTTAGTAAGTATATTAAATATCCTCTCTTCTATAAAGGAGTTCCCGATGACAAGAGAAGAGAGAAGCTGGATTCTTTACGACGTA
>DINC01000163.1:0-797 GCA_002425885.1 Spirochaetia bacterium UBA5550
ACAGCTTTTCTGTAATAATCAGGCCCGCAGATGTCACCATGCACATTACAACCGACATAGTCACCGCGCCTGACATGTATACTTATGGAGTTAACCTTTTTAATTTCAGACGCCATTTCTTTATTTTTCAGGTCAGTTATTACCGGGAACTGAAAATCTTTTCTGATTTCAGACTCATAATCAGTAAAATATTTCTCGCTCTGCCAGTAACCGGTTAGATGGACGTTATCTTTTAATTCAAGAACGTCAGGATCATAATAAAAATAACGCTCTTCTATACTTGTCCTTAACCTAAAAAGAACTATTCTATTATAAAACTTTCGATAGTNNCGTATTTTTCAAAAACTTTTAAATTCATCAGAAAACTTTTATTACGTTTACTGATCATTGCATCGATCATAAAAACATTCAACTCATAAATTCTTGGTGTACACCCTGTCATGTCATCAAACCAGGAGAGATCGAGTGTCAGTTCAGTTCTGTTTTTTAATGCAAGGGCGCGGCCTGCGGCATATTGAAACATCTGGTTGCCGATACCACCCATGAGTTTTACTGTAATCATAATATCTTGTTATACCTTGACTACTGATATAATAAAGTGAGTCCCGGCAGTCCATTTGCTGTTGAAACCAGTTTAAATCGCATAAGATTGTCTTGCATCATTTTCTTTATAGCCAGATACGGGCCAATATTATATCCAGACTCAGAAGACTGATAAAATGTATCATGAACAAGTATAACAGGATTTTTTACGTTTTCTATAATCAGATTTAGTTCTCTGGATACTGATTCATATG
>DINC01000163.1:824-1092 GCA_002425885.1 Spirochaetia bacterium UBA5550
GAAAAGGGGTCTTTCAGTTGTATTCTTTTTGTATATATCAAGTGATACAGTTACTCCATCTCCCTGATGCATAAACACGTTTCTTTTATTCTTCACAAGAACCCCTCTTTTTTGTTTTGGATGTTCACAATGAAAAACATCATCAGGAAGATCAATAGTGTGAATTTCTGAATTCACACTAAAGTATTTACAGACTTCATAAAATATTCTCGCCGACTTACCAATATTTGTCCCCCATTCAAATATCTGTGTCGGTTTAAGGCCTGCA
>DINC01000163.1:1124-1281 GCA_002425885.1 Spirochaetia bacterium UBA5550
AACTAAAAGTGATAATTCACAAAGTGGAAAAGGGTGTATACCAGAAACAGGAATTATTTTCCTTAAAATAAATTCATCTAATATCCAGTGATTTACTTCAAATTCAGAGCAATTAGCATTCAAAGCTGTTTCTACTCTTCTATTTCCAGTAATAACT
>DINC01000163.1:1305-2667 GCA_002425885.1 Spirochaetia bacterium UBA5550
TCATTGAATTATTTTAAAATACATTTCTTCATAATCTTTCGTAATTTTTTCCCAGGTAAACCTGTTCTGCCAAGATAGAAAACCGGCAGCGGCTTTTTTATCCCGTAATTCTTTATGTCTGTAACACCTTTCCAGAGCAATAGCAGACTCATTTATCAAAGCTTCGCAAAATCCATTAGCAGTTGCAGCGGTGGGTAATAGCTCCCCACCGCCTGACCATTCTATTATCTCTTTCGAATTACCCACGTCCGTTACAAGAAATGGGGTTTTGCTTGCCATACACTCAAAAAGAACTATTGGTGAGCATTCAATATTTGATGGAAATAAAAAAAGATCAGCAGCGTGATATGCTTTAACAGTTTCAAATCTCGGCAATTCCCTTATATATATCCTTTTATTTTTATCAAGAAAATCTTTAGATGAGTTAAGCTTTTCAGCCTCATGGCAGCAATCAGGACAGTTTAAAGTATATAAACCTGCTTTAAGCAACAAAGATCTTGCCGTTTTTCTTGCTTTACTTTTTAATATAGTTATTAAGTCAGTTTTATCATCATTTTTTTCGAGATAGTTACCTACGAGCNNTACTGCGTCTTTTATATCAGCTTTTTTGAAAATCTCAATAGCTTCCCTGTGCCCCTTGGCCCCAGTGTGGCTCCCGACATGCAGTATTAAAAAATCATTATCATCAATATCCAGTAAGTTCCTGAAACTGTCACTATCCTGTTTATTAAATTCATCTTCACCCGCACCGTTGGTTATTATAACAAACTTTTCAATTCTGTTATCCTTTGCAAAATTGATGTCCCTGTAATCATTAGAAAGAAACACCAGCATGTCATATTCTTTTAACCACCCGGCCATCTCTTTGTAATAGTTTCTATATTCTTCCATAAAAAGGCCTGAGAAGCCTGTGGGAACCATGACCTTCTTTGATTTAATTTTATTCATAACAGGGAGCATAAGATCCGTTGCCCACTGCTGGGCAGCAAAGTTTACTATAATATCAGAATCACTGTTTATTAAATATTCCTGATACCTGCCGATTTCTGATTCAGTACCGGTGAATCCATGCACCATATTACCTGAGATATCAAACTCTTCAATATTTACACCATTTAGTTTTGATGTTTCCCTGTCATAATGCTTCATTGCTGCTACAGTGACTTCATGCCCGAGTTTCACCAGACGTTCTGACAGCTGTTTAACGACTTCCGGCATACCGCCTGTTGATGGGTAATAGGATTCAACTGTGTGGAGGATTTTCATCTTTCTTCTTTTTTACAATTAAACCGCAATACGGCGAATAGAGTTTATTATCAGGTAGCCATGAGAATTTTCTTTTTACCCCTAAAATAAAATCAA
>DINC01000163.1:2704-2840 GCA_002425885.1 Spirochaetia bacterium UBA5550
CCTATCTTGATCATCAACCCAAAAATCAAAGGATCCGAAATAACCACAATAAATAATTGTATATTGATCTACATCAAAATAAGATCTCCATTTTTTTGGATTTAAAGATTTAATATTGTGTCTTCTATAATTTTGT
>DINC01000286.1 GCA_002425885.1 Spirochaetia bacterium UBA5550
TTATATACCGGCAACTGTTTTTTTTATTTTTTTTGCGGAGAAATATTTCCGGTTTAAATAATTACAGCTTTTCCGGAATCTGTTTATTCATAAGGGATAAAGCAAGATGTGCGGCATCTGTACCTTTCCCTTTTCTGAGAATTACAATAATACCGGTATCATTGCTTCCTCCAGTGAACAGGCCGTAAGAGTGATGGGAGTTTGTCCCAGCAATAACTGTTCCTGTTTTTCCCCATATTTCAGGGGAAATAGCAGCAGGTTCGATGAGTGTATCAGTTCTGTTCTTCGCGGGTTTTGCTGTACCTTCAGTGAATGTTTTTTTAAGTGCACCGGATATTACAGCAGAGGCATCTGAGGAAATCGCGTTGTCCGGGTTGTGAATATACATAGTGAGCGCCATAATATCTCTCACAGAAATATCGGTACTGAAGTTGAGTCCGGCAAGGAGTTCACTCCATTCTTTGTTATTTTTTGTTTCAGGGAGACGCATGGATATCCCCCTGGATTTTACAAATCTGTTGAACCATTTTGTAAATTGATCTTTATTGATTTCATTATACAGTGAGGCGAAGTAGATGTTGCATGAGTTATAAATTGCGCTCCTTATGTCTGTCGGGCCATGGCCCTTTCTGTCCCAGCAGTGGTCAGGTAAAGGGTGAGGGTTTTCTGCAGAACAGTTATATGTATAATTGAAAAAGAGATCGGGCCTTTCACTGGCGAGGTATATAACAGTAAAGAGCTTGAATAGGGAACCGCACGGGATTCTCCTTTCCAGAAGAGAGGCCCCGGTTGAAGCAGATTTTATATTTCCGTTATGTATGTTGTATGTAACATACTGATAGCTCCGGTCAGCTTTTCCGTTCTGGAGATATTTCAGATCCGGGTAGTAATGCTCAAGTATTTCATATCGTGAATAACCTCTGTCCGCAAGCTGTAACGCTCCATCAAGACTTATGCCTGTGCAATGTCCCAGGCCGGAACCGGTAAAATTAAATTCAGAGTTATTGAAACTAACGGAGTAGTTATTGCTCTTGATAAAGTTCCACCCTTTTTTTCTGTTTACTTTCAGGCGGAATTCCTCAGGGGCAATATCAGTTATCCCAATATTTGTGCGCAGATAGATGATCTCATTTGCAGGGTTATAGTCAATCCCATGCACTTGCATGTTTTTGCCGGAACATATAATTGATGAGAGTTCATCCCCCCTGATGGAGGCAGACCAGTTTTTGTGAAGATTTCTGCTCAGCATAAGGTTTTCCGCATAGAGAATATCTGCCGGCGGTTTAATTTTTCTCTTTCCTGAATTGAATACTGATTCTGTGAAGAGTCTGCCGCCGCTGGATGTATGAAAGAATAGTCCGTAAGCGATAGCAGATGTATTAATGTAAGGCCCGCTTACAGGATTAAGTCCGCTCCTCCCTTTATAAGTCTGGCAGCAGGTGAGATCGCAGAAATCCGAGTCAGGATGTTTTTTTTTCAGAGAGTCAATGCGGCATCTTCCATTAATTGCAAGTGCGAGAGCGAAAAGCGCTTCGGTTTTCTCCGGGGGAGTGTAGCCAAGTTCAGCAGAGGCTGAATCCACTGCGTACTGTGCCGGAGTTTCGTGGACAAAAATTTTCAGAGCCCCCATCTGGCGTGTAATTTCAAGGGGGAGAGGATAGAGCCTGTATGCATCATCTATTTTAATTCTGCAAAGAGCATTATTATCATGAGAGTATATAACGCATTTTTTGAAATTAAGGGATCTGTTCTCACAGAAGATACTGTAAATACCGTCTGAATACTGGATCTTCAGCGAGTTCGTAAAAAATTCCGAGTCATCATAACGTATCACAGTCCTTGCAGGGAAGTTAAACTTCAGTTCGGCGGTTTTATTTTCTTTTAATAGTCTCAGATGTTTTGAGAGGATATTAATTTTTACCATAGTGCAGCTGTTATGCTGTGAATGCGTAACTGAAGTATCCGGGAAGAGAAGTATAATAAAAGTGAAGAGAAGAGGGGGAAAAATCCCCCTCCTGAAGAATTTATTCATTATTAACATCAATAATCGCAGGCTGACTCCATCCCTGCACAGACTCCTCATACATGCAGCTTATCCTTGACGGACGCATGATGAAACTGCCGGGGAGTTCAGCACGGATTATATATGCTATTTCATATTCCTTATTTTTTTCAATACCTGTGAAAAAGAAGACCACCCTGTTGTCACGTTTTTCAACATGAGACCATGGCTGTAATTCATTGTAGGCGCTTTCTGCAACAACCTCAAAACCTGAAGGCAGAAAATCTTCAAGCATCAGAAAACCGAAACTCTCATCCGCCCTGAACTTTACCCGTACCAGCAGCTCGTCCCCCACAGATATTTTCCCCTTCTCGTCAGCGCCCTGGGGCACAAGGTATTCCTGCATCTTCCGGTCCTTGATCCTGTTGAGGTAGAACATATCTCTCCGTGCCTCAATGCCGCTTGATAGTGCGCGGATGCTCCTTTTTTCAGATTTTATAAAGGAGAAGAGTCCCTGTGGCCTGAAGTAGAGTGTACCGCTGACAGCTGCGGAAAATACAGCGCCCCCTGAGAGATCACCATCAGCGTTCAGTTTATAAGTTTCGCTGCGGTTCTCTTTTGTAAGAGGGAATGATTTTGTAAGCTGATTTAAATTTCTGCTATCTTTTATGTTATATGAAATATCTCCAAGTTTTTTTCCGTTAAGTGTAAAGGCAGCGCTCCCTGATGTTTTGAAGTTTGTACTTTTATCCTTAAGGTAATCACAGAGCGCAAGGATAACAGTGCCGCTACCTTTGGTGGAGTTCCAGCACTCTCCGTTGAATCCGCGAGAAAGTGTCGCCACTCCCTGTGATGCAAGTGATGGCTCTGCACCTGAAAGAACAAGTGCTGAAATTACATGTGCAGTGATTTCACTCCGTCCACCAGGCCATGACCACGCCTGCTCTCTGGTTTCCGGCCAGTAAACTCCCCCTGAATCTTTTTTCGCGGTTAGCCTGATTCTCTTTACGATAATATCTTTTCCCTGTTTTATCTCACGGGCTTCGAACTCCTGAAGTCTGCTGCTCCCTTTAAATACTGTTAAAGCTTTCAGGAGATTTGCTGCCTGATAAGGGTTGAGCTTTTCATCAAAGGCGATCCGCTTGAATGTCGAATGCTCCCATCTCTGATGCAGAGCGTATATATATAGAAGATATGAAAGCTCATCATTATCACTTATATTTGAATCTTCAAAAAATCTCTGTACAGCTTCAAGCCCCTGCTGCACTACAGCGTCATTGATTTCATACTGATTCTGTTTTATAAAGTAGAGAGAGAAGAGCGCGTAACCTGTAAGGTATCCGTTACCCCGGTCTCCGTTCCACCATCCCCATGTTCCGTCAGAATTCTGCCCCGATTCAATCTTTCTAATCCCCTCCGGTATATCATCTTTAATATCAAGGTTCAGTTTATCCGGTATAAGATTTGCATACTCGCTGTTTTTCATCAGTGAGAGCAGTGCGAGTTTAGGTATAAATCTGTTTATGGTCTGCTCTATGCATCCGTATGGGTAGCTGTTAAGGTATTCGGCACCTTTAATCATCTGCAGAACCGGTGAAGGTGTCAGAGTGATTTTTATCTCTTCAGGAACAAATTCAAAATCTTCTGTTCCTTTTACTGGTTTTATCTCTACGGAGTTTCCTGTTGCCGCGTCCCCTGTTGCAGTTGTTACATATTTGATACCGCGTTTTTCAACAGGGACTGTATGTTTAACAGCATCACCCTTGTTTGCAGGTGTAATAGCGGAATACTCAATCGCAATAGAATCTTTACCCTCCGGCACATTCAGCGTATAGAACTTCCGGGCAGAACCAAAGCCCGTAAGGCTCACAGGGAAATCTTTATCTGCCGCAACATTTTTTCCGTCAGCTTTAAGCTCCGTAGTAATCTTTTCTATACCTGTATCTGTATTGTTGTTTATGATGCCGATGATGCCGATTTTATCCCCTTCAACAAGGAATCTCGGTTTACCGAGACGTGCGATAATATCCTGTGTTGCGAGAAATTTTTTTCTCGACTCCCCCATGCGGCCTTTCTGATCATGGCCCCTTGCTGTGAGCCTCCAGGTTGTCAGGTTGTCCGGCGCTTTGAATGAGATTTCAGCTTCACCGTTTTTATCTGTTCTTATTGCAGCTTCCCAGAATGCCGTGTCCTTAAAATTCTCCCGTACCTTGACCTGCGCGTCCTTGCCGGCACCCGCAAGAAGAGTAATGGGATAGGAGTAGGCTGTGAGCACCCAGTTCGATATTTTTGAATAGAAGTATCCTGAAATCTCAGGTGTATTGTCTGAACGTATCATGAAGATAGATTCATCAACAGCGGCAACCGATATATCCGCTGAAACAGGGGTCCCCTTCTCATCAACAGCTTTAAGCCTGACCTTTATAGTTTCACCAGGGGAATACTTTTCTCTGTCAGGTGTAAGTGTCACTGTGAGCTTTACGTCATCAACAGGTATGGTGACCTCCTGTTCTGCGGTGTAGAGAGCGCGTCCCCGCTGCATAGCGCATCGTACAAAGAGATTTGGCGCAAGTTTCTTGTCTATATTGAACTTTACAGGTACGATATTCTTCGACATCTTAATTACTTTATACTCATACAAATCTCTCCCTTCAAGAGAAACAAGGACATATGAGTCAGTGAACCTGCTCTTTACAAGACATGTAATCTCGCCGGGTTTATCCAGTTCAGATTTATTAATTGTGAGTTCAAGATCTTTAAGTTTTGAATCAGCATCCCCTCCGGCATCGTTATAAATCCAGATTATTTTTGAACCTGTTATGATGTTCCCCTTCGCATCGCTTCCAAGAGCCTTGAGATCAAACTCGCCGTATGCGGTGAAGTCTGACGGCAGAGTAAACACGGCTTTCCCGTTCACGTCAGTGGAGACTTTTTTTGTAAAGTACGGCCTGCTGTCGTGAATATATACCCTCTGAACCGGTTTCCAGATATATTTAAGAAGATTAAGCTCAAGGTTCGCACTTACAGGTTTACCTGAATGAGTCAGAGTTGTCACAGTAACTTTTTTTTCACTTTTTGCCCCGAAGAAATTTTCCTCAGGAGTGATCTTTATAAAGAATTCACCGCGCCCTATTTTTACTGTTTTGCGCGAGGTGATTGTTATATTTGATTTATCAGTAACTGATGCTTCAAGTGTTATCTCCCTGTCGTAGGGGTAGTTTCCGGAGGCTATTTTCAGCAGAGCATTACCGTTTACGTCGGTATATTTTTCACCTTCAAGCCTCATCCTTGAGTATGAAGATTCAGTGCTGTACTCATCAGCCATGGGGTCTTCATCTGTTTCGATTTTTCTTTCGTAGAACCTGTATTTCACAAGTGCATTTGTCAGAGGGGCTCCGAAGAAGTATTTTGATTCAACCTTGAATTCAGCAGTCTCTCCGTTGATAAAGAAATCTCTGGACGGCATGATTTCCACTTTGAATTCAGGTTTCCTGTACTGTTCAATGTAAAATGAACCTGTACCGTACATGTCATCCTCTTTGAAGCCTGCCTTGATTGTAAAATATCCCAGTTCAGAATCTGCCGGTATATCTGCGTTCCCGTGGATTGTTCCCCACTCATCCAGTTCCATTGAACCGGAAGTAATCTCCTTGCCGGAATATGATTTCTGAATTGAATAGTAGAGTGTTCTGTTTTTTATAGGGAGAAACTTCTGCTCCATTCTCTTTGCAATAATTTTGAAATATACTTTATCTCCGGTCCTGTAAACAGGCCTGTCAGTGTAGATAAAGAGCTTGTCCTTTTCGCTTCTGTAGTAGTTAGATGCTCCTGCACTGCAGATTGCGTAGCTCCCTTCATTGGAGACAGCAAGAAGAAACATCCTCTGGTCGGAAGCGGCTGAAGTTTTAAAAATTCCGTTTTCATCGGTCTTACCTTTTCCAAGAATCTTTACAGGTAGCCTCTCTATATCAATACCCTGGTTTTCGTTAAGGACTGTTTCATTATTTTTCTTTTTGATGTTGTGATCATATAAAACAACGGATACGTTTTTTACAGGATTGTTCTGCACAAGGTCTGTGACATATGCGCTTATGCTCCCCGGTGATCGTTTAACAACAACGCCGATATCTGTTACTGTAAAAAATTTACGAGCCAGAATGTTCCCTTTACCTTTAACCTCAATACAGTAACCGCCGGCAGTCAGAGGTTTATTGACTTTCACAGAGTAGTACATCCATTCATAAGGGTTGAAGTCCTTAACTGATTCATCCCACTCTGTATCTGTTTTAAAACCGGCTTTTTCAGGTGTCATTGATTCAGGTTCCCTGTTCCCGGTAATAAAATTTTCGAAGGGGACTTTGTAAACTCTCACATGAACTGTATCGAGTCTCAATGTGCGGAGGTTGAATTCCACCTCGTTTCCCGGTGTAAATGTGTATCTGTAGGAATGGATATTAATTTCCGGAGATTTTGCCTCAACAGTATACTTGATGTTCCCGAGGTTCACTCCCTCGTTTACTTTAATATTTTGTATTTTAATCTGGTGAAAACCCTGGTGTGAAAGTGTAAGTGTGTAGCTGCCCGGCTTTACATCCTCAAGAATAAAGGAGCCGTCACGGTATGTTACATTTGAATAGCTGTATCTCCCTTCTGCTGTAACATTAATATTAACAGCAGGTGAATCGACCCCCTTGATCATTACCTTCCCTGCAACTGATGCGGGCCTGTACATTGCCATCTGTAGTTTAAAATTTTCAGCAGACCTGATGCCGGATAGCGAAGCGGTCTCTGTTATATATCCGGCTTTAGTAAATGTAACCAGGTATGGGCCTGCTTTAAGTTTGCTGAATGTATAATTTCCTTTGCTGTCGGTTCTTGCAAAAACAGGCTTGAGGGAACTGTAGTCAGATTCACCTTCATAGTAGTCATATGTGGGTCTCAGTGCAATCTCAACATCAGAAAGCGGACTCCCTGAGCTGTCTTTAACTGTACCAGTGATTAATGATTCCTTTGTAAGTTTTATATCATTTTTTACAGCAGTTATACTTGCTGTCTGAATATAAGAAACATATCCATCAGAGGAGATCTCAATTTCATATTTAATGTACGGTATAAAATCATTTATTCTGTAGTATCCGCTGCGGTTTGTCTCTGTCTTATAATATCCTACGCCCCTGTTGGCATTTTTGATTTCAACAACAGCCCCTTTTACCGGCTTCCCTGTTACTGAATCTGTGATTGTACCTTCGATATAGGCTTTCTCTTCAAGTGCGTTTGTTTTTGCAAAGAGAGCCCCGCTATTTTCCGGGTTGAGGGCTTCCGGTATTGTATCAGTGATAATTATTGCGGATAGCATTACTGCGCAAACACCTGCAATCCAGGATCTTTTCATTGATGTT
>DINC01000289.1:0-868 GCA_002425885.1 Spirochaetia bacterium UBA5550
GGATTATTAATTTTACATGTGATAATTGTATTTGACGATACTTTGAGATAATAATTTTTTTAAATATTAAGCGGATTTAAAGGTAAGCATCATGACTGAAATATTAGTATGTATAGATGACACAGACAACCTCGAAAGCAAGGGCACAGGTCACCTTGCCGAGATTCTCAGGCACGATATTGAAACTATTTACGGCGGTAAAACTACCCGTATTACCCGTCATCAGCTTTTTGTGTCGGATGAAATTCCCTATACTTCGCATAACAGTGCAATGTGTTTTAAGGGGGAAGTGGAAACAGCCTGCCTTGATGAGATTATCCGTTATGCGGGAGAACTTCTGGAGAGAATGAGCGCTGAAGGTTCTGATCCCGGCCTTTGTGTTGCTGTAGCTGACAGGATAAATGAAAGGGAGAGGCTCATAAGATTCGGCTGTGATGCCACCTGCAAAGTGCTGAATAAAGAAAGCGCTTTTAAACTTGCGGCTGATGCCGGAATTCACCTTTCCGAGCACGGAGGAACAGGTGGAGGAATTATAGGAGCCCTTGCGGGAGTAGGACTGCGCCTTGGTGGGAATAATGGCAGATTCAAGGGGTGGCTTGATGTTCAGGAGAATGACAGGATAATCTCTGTGGAGAGGCTTCTAAGCGATTACGATATTGACGAAGTCAGGGATGTCTGTGGAGAAAAACTTTATCCGGACGATAGTATATCTCTGGAGGAGAGGATCAAGACAGTTCTTCTTGATGGACGATGTGTACTCCCTGTGAAGAAAAATACGGCGGATAGTTCAGGGTGGGTTAATCTTAGTAAGGATGAGATCAGAAAATATTAAAAAAAAATAAAAAATTTTTAATGTCATTTTTCAGGA
>DINC01000289.1:874-1025 GCA_002425885.1 Spirochaetia bacterium UBA5550
TTAAATGATTCATTTTATTATACGGGGTTGTAGTTAATAATTATAACCCTTTTTTATTTTCAACCGGGACTGAAAGCTTTATCTCAACTAACAGCTGTAAAACTGTAAAGTAACAAAGGCTTGCAAAGATGATCCTTATACTATAGAAAAC
>DINC01000289.1:1034-13101 GCA_002425885.1 Spirochaetia bacterium UBA5550
TGTCTATAGAAAACCAGATATTATTATATAAGGAGAAAAGTCATGGCAGGAAAAATTTTTTACAGGGAAAGAAGAAAAGTTGAGAAGGGTGAAGAGAAACCGAGATATGCTGTTGCCGCTGTTTATGAAATGGAACTACAGTTTGTTTCTGAGCATTTCAGAAAATCTGAACTTGAAGAAATCGCGGCAGCTACAGGAGCTGAGCTTATTCTTCTGACAAATGACAGAAAAACAAAGAAACATGCTGATTAATTTTTTTATTTGCTATATGAATATTATAAAATAATCTGCTGAGTAGAAATCTGCGGATACATTTAGTTTAGTTATTGCAGCTATATACAATTATTAATTGCGGAGAGAATTATGGCACTGATACGTGAAAAAGATGGTAAGCGTTTGCACATAAAAAGCAAACTGATGGGTGAAAGTTTAATGGGTAAAGATCTCCTTGATAATCTGAATGTTGCTCCGCAGCATAGGCTCTTCCCTGATGTTAATATAATGAAAGTCGGGGGCCAGTCGATTTCTGATAGAGGAGCAAAGGCTCTCCCGCAAGTGGTCAGGGAGATTGGCGCTAACAGGGATAAGCATAAGATGCTTATAACCACTGGCGGAGGAACAAGGAGCAGGCACATCTACTCACTCGGTATGGAACTGGGTATGCCCACAGGTATGATGGGGAAGTTCGGAAGCGCCATCTCGGAACAGAACGCGCTTATGGTTGCCACACTCCTTTCACAGTGGGGCGGTATACAGATTGGCTCGGATCAGATTCTGGAATTGTCTCTCTATTATGATCAGAAAGCTATACCTGTAATACCGGCAATGCCTCCGTATGATCTCTTTTCAATCCCTTCAAAGAACGGGCGTATCCCGAATTTACGCACAGATTCAGGGACAATAATCCTTGCTGACCTAATCGGAGCAAAGAGCTGCATATTTATCAAAGACGAGAAGGGACTCTTTACCGATGATCCGAAAAAGAATCCTGACGCGGTGTTTATACCGAAGATTAGCACAGAGGAGCTCATAGAGAAGGATCTCCCGGATCTGGCAATTGAACGGGTATGCCTCACAATACTTCAGGACAGTGAGGTGGTGAACTCCATTCAGATTATTAATGGTCTGGAAGAGGGGAATATCACAAAGGCTCTTAATGGAGAGCATGTGGGAACTATAATTTATTCAGAGAAAAAATGATTTAGAATTCTGCTGACATTATAAATTTTAAGTCAGAGAAAGAAATGCGTCAGAGAAATCCGGCGCATTTTTATTTAAGGTTGAAAATTTTTTATCATCTGATTAAATATAGTAATATGGTGAAACTATGAAAAGCAATCTTATCCGCAGAATAGATGACTGCATCTACGAAATCCCTGCTGACGCGAAGAAGGGGATGAATGTACCAGCAAGGATATATGCGTCAGAGGCTCTTGTGAATAATATGGATGAGGCAGTGTAAACCCAGATTACAAATGTGGCAACACTCCCCGGGATTATCGGTGAGGCTGCATGCATGCCTGACGGACATTCCGGGTATGGATTTCCCATCGGCGGAGCTGCTGCCATTGATCCCGATACCGGGATTATCTCACCTGGAGGCATAGGCTTTGATATTAACTGCGGAGTGAGGCTCCTCTCCACAAACCTGACATATGATGAAGTTCATCCACGCATGAAGGAGATTGTTGATGCCTTTTTCAGAGGTATACCTTCAGGTGTCGGTTCTGACGGCATTATTTCACTTTCAAGCGGTAAGTTTGATGATGCTATGACGGGCGGAGTTCAGTGGGGAGTGAAAAACGGTTTTGGTGATAAAAACGACATTGAGTGCTGCGAAGAGAACGGAAAAATTATGGACGCTGATCCTGCCTGTGTTTCAAATAAAGCAAGGGAACGGGGCGCTCACCAGGTGGGGTCTCTCGGCTCAGGGAACCATTACCTTGAGATACAGGTTGCACGCAAGGGGAATATTTTTGACAGGGAAATTGCAAAACTTTTCGGTATAGAGCGGGAGAACTCCATTGCAATAATGATACATACAGGGAGCCGGGGATTCGGGCACCAGATTGCCACAGATTATTTGCACAGTTTCTCCCGGCTGCAGACGAAATTCGGATACATCCCTCCTGACAGGGAACTGGCATGCGCTCCGTTTCATTCAGAAGAGGGGCAGAGGTATTTCAAAGCAATGAACTGCGCAATCAATATTGCTTTTCTCAACAGACAGCTTATCAAGCACAGGGTGACGGAGATTCTTCACGATATCTTCGGCAAAAAGAGCGGTCTTCGTGTGGAGACTGTTTACGATGTGTGTCACAACACAGCTAAACTGGAAAAACATAAAGTAAATGGTAATCTGAAAGAGCTCCTTATTCACAGGAAGGGTGCAACAAGAGCCTTCCCCCCCGGAAGCGCAGACATCCCGGAAAAATACCGCAATGCCGGTCAGCCTGTACTCATAGGGGGTAGCATGGAATCCGGTTCTTACATTATGTGCGGAATAGAGGGCGCAAAGAAAACGTTCTTCACAACAGTGCATGGAAGCGGAAGAGTAATGTCACGCCACCAGGCAAAAAGCAGGTTTAATGGCCGGGACCTTCAGAAAAGTATGGAGTCACGCGGCATATATATACGAACTGCATCATATTCAGGACTTGCGGAGGAGGCCGGGGGAGCATACAAAGATGTGGATGAAGTTGTTGCCTCTGCGGAGAAGTGCGGTCTTGGAAGAATTGTTGCAAAGCTCACACCACTGGGTAACATAAAGGGGTAGCATGGATTACGAACTGATTGAAGATATAACACACGCGGATGTTGCTGTGAGAGTAAAAGCTGCTTCGTATGATGAGCTTTTTGTAAAAAGCGGCAGAGCACTGATGAGCGAGATGGTGGAGAATCCCGGCGATATTTCCCCCCTTATATTTAAAGAAGGGGTTATCTCCGGGGATGATATTGAACTTCTTTATTTCGAGTTTCTTAATGAAATTCTTTTTTTCAAGGATGCGGAGAGTCTTCTGCTCCTGCCTGAAAAAATTTCTTTTGCCGTAATTAATGATGAATACAAATGCAGTTTCAGACTTGCCGGTGAAAAAATTATTCGTGATAAACATATTTTCAGGGTGGATGTTAAGGCTGTTACAATGCATGGGCTCCGTATTTATAAAGAGAATGATCTGTATATTGCTGAAACTGTTTTTGATGTATAAAAGAAATTAAAATCTCTCATTAAAACTTCTGCTAAATTTTGACTATCCTTGAAATTTCAGTAAATTTAATTCAGGTTTCTGCCGGTTTATCCAAGCAGTCATATTAATTTTTTTCAAGGGGTGGTTCCATGGGTGATCAGGAGTTGAATCTGAAGGCCAGGCTTCAGTACAGGTTTGATAACTTCATGTCAAAAGGGGGTTTCTCTGTTTTTGCAGCACTGATGCTTCTGTTCTTAGGTGCCTTTATACTGATGTCTGTTGTAAGAATTATTGTAAACATCATAGCACCGCAGGAGAATCTTACCGGGATATTTGATCAATTCTGGCGTGAATTTCTTCAGATCTCAGATGCGGGAGCTATAGCGGAAGATTCAGACGGGAATGTGCTGAACAAAATTACAGGTATTATAACCGTTTTTTTCGGGTTGATTCTCTTTTCAAGTTTAGTTGCTTTTATTACCAGCCAGTTTGAGGCCAAGCTCTCGGAATTAAGAAAAGGGAAGAGTAATGTTGCAGAAAAAAATCACACCCTTATTCTCGGTTTTGGAGATCGCGTTCTTGAAATTATAAGGGAGCTTGTAATTGCAAATGAATCTGAAAAAAAACCAGCTGTTGTTGTACTGGCAGAGAAAGAGAAAGATGAAATGGATGACTTTTTCCGTGAACGTCTCCCTGATACAAAGAATACAAGGATTGTCACCCGGTCAGGTTCCACGTCCAGCATATTTATGCTGCGTAAAGTCAGCGCTCCCGGGGCTAAATCAGTTGTTATATTAAATGATGCGGCAGTTGATGCAGGGGATGACGAGAAGATCCTGGCAGATGCAAGGGTGCTTAAAACAATTCTTGCATTGATTTCATGCACAGGAGAGGAAAATGCCCCGCCGATAATTGCTGAGTTTCACTATAAAAACATGCGTAACCTGGCAAAGAATATATTGCCGGAAAAAATTTCACTTATTGATGAGCATTCAATACTGGCAAAGTTAATGGTTCAGACATCCCGTGTTTCAGGACTCGCACAGGTTTATGATAATCTCGTTGGATTTGAAGGGTGTGAGTTTTATTTTTATAAACCGGATGGTGGCATAAAGGGGCTGAAATATTCTGATGTAATATTCCGCTTTTCTGAATGTTCTGTGCTGGGACTCAGGATGAGAGACGGTACAATAAAACTGAATCCATCGCCTGAATCTATTTGCGGTGATGATGAAATCATTGTTCTGGCTGAAGATGATTCAGTGATAAAATTTCTGAAAGAGCCGGTTGCGGTAAAACCGCCGGAGTCAAAAGGCTACATGCCTCATCCGAAATCCGTAGAAAATCAGCTTATTGTGGGGTGGAGCGGTAAAACTCCCACTATACTTGCTGAATACAGAAATTATCTCGCAAAAGGTTCACGAATTGATGTTGTTGTTCCAGAGATATTTGAATATATGAAAAAGGATTTTACGTTTATTCAGAAGAAGAATCCGGGAATAAAGATGAAACTTCTTGTGGGTAATATCCATTCTCCCGCAACAATAGAAAAGCTTAAACCGGAACAGTATGATAACGTGATAATACTCTCCGGTGACGGCGGCGATTCAGAACTCCGCGATTCAGAAACAATAGCAACTCTCCTTCAGTTCAGGAGCTATTTTAAAAATTCATTGAAGAAAGAAACCGTAACTCAGCTGATAACGGAGGTTGCTGATTCTGAGAATATTGAAGTTATACAGGAGGCGGGAGTTAAGGATTTTCTTATCTCCAACCAGTTTGTTTCCAAGATATATGCACAGGTATCTGAGGAGCCGGATGTTCTCATGATATATGATGATCTTTTCAGCGAGGAGGGGAGCGAGGTTTACGTTAAACCTGTTTCAAGATTTCTCAAGGGAATACCGGAAAGTATTACATTTGGAGAACTTTGTGCCGCGGCAATTAAAAGGAATGAAACATGTTTTGGCGTACGCCTTAAGAGCGAGGAGACTGATATCACAAAAAATTTCGGTATATACGTGAATCCTCCGAAGAGCAAGGTCTTCTCTCTTACTGAAGATGACTGGCTTATCACTCTGTCAGAAGATGATACATGATTCATATAGTATCATTCAACAATGAAGGTACTGTTTAAAACAGTTTGTTTTTTCTATCCTTGTCATTCCGGTTTTACCCCAAGGGTACTTCTTCGCTGCGCTCAGGGCGTGCACACTTCAATTCATGCAAATACCGGAATCTCCTGGTTAATTCAGTTGTATGAGATACCGGCACTGCGCTCCGCTACAGCCGGTATGGGAAAATAATACTTTTAGGGCAAATTCTTTTACGCGCATTGAACATCTATGATGCCAGGTATGACATAACAAAAATATCTTTTCTTTGTATTATGGTAAAAGTCAGTTAATCTGGTTGATTTTTTCTCCGGCAGTAATTAATTTAATTTGGATATTGCAGAAAAATTAAGGGAGCCCGGGGGTTCTTATGAATACATATCTGAAAACACTGGTGGTTGATGTAAGCAGCGGATTCTACAGAATTAACCGTTACAAGGTAGGTGATTTTTTCGGGCCCGTTGATCTGGGTCTTCATCTTTCAAGACGATACGACAGTCTTAATATAGGGACAGGCCTCCTTGCGGGTTCAATTTTCCCCGGTTCAAACAGGCTTATAGTTACCGGTTTTTCTCCGGGCTGGGCAGGTTTTTATATTTCAACAATGGGCGGAGCAGGCCTTGTATTCAATAACCTCGGTATTGATATGCTGGCTCTCACAAGCAAAGCTCCCATGCCTTCAATACTTTATCTGAACAGGATACATGGAGAGGAGGTTCAGGTCGGGGTACATCCGGTGGAAATTGGTGAAATCTGGAAATCGGGGCGTAAAGGTATCTACTCTCTCACTGACTATACTTATGAAAGATTCGGAAAATATTATGATAATGATCCCCGGATACTTGTTACAGGGCCTGCAGCTGCTGTCACAGGAATCGGAGCCATTGCATCCATGCCTATAAAGAAGGGTGAAGTTAGTTTTGTTGATACATGGGCCGGACGCGGAGGCTTTGGCTCAAAGATGCTTCAGGAGCATGGGATTGTTGCTGTAATTTATGGCGGTACATTTATTGATGAGGACTTCAGGGACAGGAAGGTTGCTGACCAGTGGTTTGTTGACAAGTACAACAAAAAGCTGGCAGCCAAGGATCTTGAGGCAACAGCTAAATACAGGTTTGAGCCGAACATGGATACCGGCGGAACTTTCGGAGTGAATTATGCTACTCTCGGCGGAAGGATGCTTTCATTCAATTACCGCAGCATTTACTGGACCGAAGAGAAGCGACTTGAGGTGCATGAAAAATTTGTAAGGAATCACTATCTCAAACAATTTAATGAAGAGACAATTAAACCTCAGAAGCAGAAAACCTGCGGCGAGCCATGTGTTGCAGTATGCAAGAAGATGAACGATATTTACAAAAAGGATTATGAGCCATACCAGACAATGGGACCGCTTTCCGGAATTTTTGATCAGCGTGCAGCAGAGAAACTTAATCATCACTGCGACATGTACGGCTTTGATGCAATATCTGCTGGCGGGGTTGTTGCGTGGATGCTTGACTGTCTTTCGGACGGGCTTGTGACCTGTGAGGACCTCGGTATTTCTGAAAGAAAACCGAATTTTGATCCTGATAATTTTGACGTGGTTGCAGATTCCATGAATAACGCAGATATAGGTTGTGAAATTCTCGACTCAATTATACATAAAAGGGGAGTGATGGATCTCCAGGCGGGAGCCAGAAAACTGGCAAGGAGACTTGCCGGAGCAAAGAGCCCGGAGATACTAAACAGGTTTGTGACCAACGGTTTTGCAAGGAACGGATGGATGGTGCCTAATCAGTACTGGACACCGGGGGCTCTCTCCCCCATGGCCATTATGGGTAAATACTATATGCATTATGGAGATGAGTTTTATCCCCCAAGGGAACTTGGACGGCAGGATGCTGAAAGGTTCAAGAAGGAGCTGATTCTTGATAATATGGGAACATGCAGGTTCCACAGAAAGTGGGCAGAGGAGATGATTCCGGAGGTTATGGGCTCACTCTTCGGACTTCAGGATGAATACCTGCAGAAGATCTCCCGTGCTGCTGCAAGAATGAACAGCAGGAACTCCTCTGTATTCTGGGAGAGTGAAAGGAATATAGATTTTGTCTACAGGTTCCTTATAAGGAAAAGGGATGTTGACGGAGAAAAACACCCGGAGCTTGAAAAGTGGATCGCGGAATTCGAAAAGGATAAGCATGAAGCAGCTCTTGAGTTCTGGTACGAAATACATAAGGGGATTCAGGAGACTTTGAAGGATTACTGATGTTATAGTAATCCTTTAAGTAGCAGGTCAGCTTATTTTCGCAAGAAGCTTTTCTTTAGTCTTCTGGAACTCCTCTTCAGAAATCGCTCCGCTTGCTTTAAGCTGACTGAGTTTTTCGATGGTAACAAAGACATCCTCTTTCTTTATGCTCTGTTTGAGATTCTTCGCGTATTCTTTCCCCTTGTTCAGAAGGTCATTGTACTCAGCCTTTACTGAATCCAGGTTGAAACTGTCAATTGACCCTTTCCCTGCAAAATGTGAATCAAGAATCTTCCCCATTGCGTAAGTTGTTGCCCCTGATGTTATAACCTGTGAACCGATACCCAGCAGAGTCCCCACTCCGGGAATTGCCTTTATCAGGCTTGAACCTATACGTGCCACGGCAGCACCCATCATTGATGAAGCCAGGGTTTTACCCTTGTTTGAATCGTAGTCCGCGCCATATAGTTCAGCAAGCTGCCTGATCATATCGTATTGAATTGCTGATACTGCCACAAGGTCAGCCATAGGGAGTGGAATAGCCCCAGCAGTCATTGCGAAAATTACATGCATCTTGATTATTTCGTCAGCGTTCTTTTTCTCTTCCATTTTAAGTCTCCGGTTTATTATTCATTTAATTTTAAAACAGCTTTATGAGGAGATAAAAACTCTTTAAAAATTATAGTTATAAAATAAAGATGAATTACGCTACTTCATCTCCTCTATTATCTTTGCCCCCTTCGGGGGTGCGGGGGCTGTATTTAAATGAAATATAATTTTTGGATAATGTCAACTTTCTATTGAAGTTATAACGAAGAATCCATACTCCGCCAGGAGATTGGGTGCAGCATTGATTACATTTGATCTGTCTACACCTGATAATGAAAAATGTTTTTCAGAAATAATACTGAAAGAAAAATCGTTCGCCATGCGGATCATATCTTTTATTGTAAGCAGGTGAATGTTGGGTGAGTCATACCACTGGTATGGAAGAAGCTTGCTCACAGGCATTGTCCCCTTAAACATCAGGTATGCTCTTGTTCTATAGTAACCGAAATTCGGGAAGCTGACAATAGATTTTTTGCCGATGCGAAGCACTTCTTTTATTACATAATCGGGGCGCTTTGTGTTCTGTATTGTCTGGTTAAGAATTACATAATCGAAGGAGTTGTCCCTGTAATCACTTAAGCCTTCGTCAATGTCAGCCTGGTAGCAGTAAACGCCCTTTTCAACGCACTGGCTGACTCCCTCTTCGGAGATTTCAACACCGAAACCGCTGACGTTTTTCTGTTCCTGCAGAAGTTTAAGCAGAGTGCCGTCGCCGCATCCAAGGTCAAGCACCCTGGACCCTTCAGGTATCTCGTCTATTACAAGGTCATAACCGATTTTCATTTCTTCCATTTATATTTCACTCTTCTTTAATTCACTTTTAAGAAAGTTTTTAATATTCTTCTCCAGGAGATCATTGGGGAGAAGAAAAGCATCGTGCCCGTTATCGGTTTCTATATCAGTATAATTAACATTCTTTCCGTTAACTCTCAGCGCCCTGACAATCTCCTTGGAATTGCCTGTGGGGTAGAGCCAGTCTGTAGTAAAGCTTATGATCAGGTAGTTGGCGCTTACGTTTTCAAAAGCAGCTGTAAGGCTTCCGCCGTAATCCGCCCTGAGATCAAAATGGTCAATGGCCCGTGTTATATATATGTATGAATTGGCATCGAACCTTTCAACAAATTTTACACCCTGGTGACGGAGGTATGATTCAACCATGAACTCCGGGTTCATGTCATTCCCTGCATTTGCTGAATCCTGAAATTTCCTGCCGAACTTCTCATGCATATGTTTTTCTGAGAGGTATGTTATGTGGCCGATCATTCTTGCAAGTGAAAGGCCTGCCTTAGGTAAAGATGAATCGTAGTAGTTCCCGCTGTTCCATTTAGGGTCGTTGAATATTGACTGGCGCCCAACTTCGTTAAGGGCAATCCCCTGTGCTGAAAGTGATGCGGATGTGGCAATACCTATACAGGATTCAACCATATCCGGGTATGAAATTGTCCACTGTAAAGCCTGCATCCCCCCCATTGATCCCCCGGCAACCGAAAGGAGCTTTTTAATTCCCAGGTGATCAATTAACCTTTTCTGGGCATTCACCATGTCGCTTATAGTGACCATGGGGAAATCCAGTGCATACGGTTTCCCTGTGACAGGATTAATTGAGGCCGGCCCTGTTGAACCGGAACACCCGCCTATTACATTGGAGCAGATGATAAAATATTTATCCGTGTCAAAAGCTTTCCCCGGGCCTATATATGTCTCCCACCACCCGGGAGCTTTATCTTTATCCGAGTGATAACCGGCAGCATGAGCATCTCCGGACAGAGCGTGCAGTATAAGCACAGCATTGCTTTTATTCTCATTAAGTGTGCCGCAGGTTTCATAAGCAAGTGTTATGGGGCCGAGTTTTCTGCCGTTACTAAGCTTCAGTGGATGGGGTGGTTCGCAGAATGTAAAGTATTCAGTCTTTACAATTCCTGCGGAGGTATGTTCAGGTTCCTTCTCTTTTTTAGTCATAAAAAACCGCCTTCATAACAGACAGCGGTTCGTGTTTCAAACCCGCTGCCTTATCTTCCGGAGATAACAATAACTGTTATATCCGCTGGAGTTAGCACCTGCCGGACTCTGCCGGTGGTTGCCGCGGTTTCTCCGGGCCAGTCCCTCCGCCGCTCTTGATAAGACGTCAGTTGTAATAAAGATGCTAATAAGACAGTGCTTTGTTTCTGTCAATAAAAAAGAAAAGTATTACGCAAGAAGTTTCAGAGCCTGTTTTATTATATCCTCCAGAGTGGCATCTTTTGATGATTTAATAATTTCATTTACGCAGGCCGCAGCCTTGTTTTCGTCAAATCCAAGCGCTGCAAGGGCTTCAACAGCATCATGCCTGTCTGATGCTGCTGCTGAAACAGGGCCGGATATTCTTTCAAGCTGAGGGAGCTTGCGTTTAAGATCAAATATGAGCTTTTCAGCTTTGGTTTTTCCGATACCGGGGATCTTTGTCAGTGCGCTGATGTTACCGTTTTTTACACTTTCAATCAGATTTTCCGGCGTCATCCCTGAGAGAAGTGAAATGGCCATTGATGGGCCTATGCCGCTCACAGCGAGGAGCGATTTAAATATGTCTCTCTCAATTCTTGAGTGAAATCCGAAGAGCCTGAACTGATCCTCTTTATGGAGGGTATGCACCAGAAGAGTTGTAATTTTTTCACCCTGAATTTTTTCATAAGTGGAGAAAGGGATAGTCAGTTCAAACCCTACTCCATTAACATCGATAATTACTTCTGTGGGCTTAAGGTCCTCTACAGCCCCTTTAAGTTTTCCTATCATAATTATTCTGACCGTGTATTAAATATTTAAATTTCCGGAGATAATAACCGGGGTGAGTATGATGCAGGTTATGAAGGGGTTTACAGGTTCTTCATTAAAAACTGTTCAATATATAGTTTCTCTGCGAGCTTCATATTGCTGACGTTAAGTCTCATCATTTCATCCCTGAAAGCTTTCAGGTCTGAAATATCTATCATGTTTTTAAAATTTGCTCCACCTGTGCTGAATTTTTTAATCAGGTTGTTAAGAGAGTTTATTCCGCTTTTACTCACCAGCAGAATCTCTTCTGTTGCGAGATCGATTGAACTCCTTACAAGGGCTATATCTGTTTTTTTCATCTCCATCGTGCCGTATCTGCGGCCGAATATCTTGTGAAAATATGTGACAGACTCTTTCCCTGTTATTAAGTGGTATGTGCCGAAAAGAAATGAAAGAATTATTGTGATGAGAATAGAAAGAAGTATTCCCAGGAATGTATAAACAATCCCTGCCATAAGAGGATTTATATCCCCTGATGGAACAGCTGCGAAATGTATGATATGAAAAAATCCGTAATAGATACAGAACATAAAGGCAACCTGTATCGGATTGTATTTCACCTTCCATATAAGTTCAGAGGAATCACGCTTCTCTGTTGTCCTGATGCTGGAGTTGTCCGGTATAACTATTGCGTAAGCACTGAAGGGGTGGCGCCTGTCAACAAGGTCTGAGGGTATTTCGCTGTTCATAGTTACCCTGAGGCCCATGGTCTTTTCAAACTTGCTGCTGAATGAGAGAGCTTCAGCCTCATCATAAATCCGTGCCACAAGCATCAGTGAACCGTAACGGTTTCTCAGCATTATTTCATATTCAGGTTTATCCCTGTTTATCAGGTACTGGATAACAATCTCATTAAAATATTTAAAAGGAATTTTTAAGGGGGAGATGTCCCATCCTGTTGATTCAACAAGGCTCAGATAGCCCGGTTCCTCGTTGATAACAATTTTATAGTATTTGGAGTTGAATAAAAAGAAAAGACCTCCAAAAAGAAAAATAACGCCGAATCCGATTAGCAGGTGATCAATGATATGAATATCGTGGAGGATATAAACACCGCTTGCAAGTGAAATCGCCCCTATACTTGCAACGGTAAATAGCATCATAATCGGAGTTTTAACATT
>DINC01000006.1:0-945 GCA_002425885.1 Spirochaetia bacterium UBA5550
ATTATAATCAGGAGTACCCGCTATGAATCTGCAGCAGTTAAAGCAGGATAATGAAAAAACAACACAGGAAGAATCGGGATTAAGAAAAACAATAATAAATATGAAAGGGACCTTTTCGCTCCTCTACATATTAACCAACACTCTTGTTGGCTACCCTTTTCTGCTTACCGCTGCATTATTAAAACTTGTAATTCCATTTGACTTTTCCAGAAAATTTTTTACCAGGATACTGAATATTATAGCTACAACATGGCTTGATATAAACAATTTTCTCTATAAAAAAAATACTCGGTGTGAAAATTGAAGTTACAGGGGAACAGAATCTTGCGCCTAAGGAATGGTATATGGTTCTTTCCAATCACCAGTCCTGGTCAGATATAGTAGTTCTTCAGATGGTATTTAACAGACGCATACCGCTTCTTAAATTTTTCATTAAGAAAGAATTAATCTGGGTTCCGCTCCTCGGCATAGCATGGTGGGCTCTTGACTTCCCTTTTATGAAACGATTTTCATCTGAATTTCTCAAAGCACACCCTGAAATGAAAGGCAAAGATATAGAAATTACACGTAAAGCCTGCGAAAAATTCAAATATACCCCTGTAAGTGTAATGAATTTTGTTGAGGGAACAAGGTTTACCCCTGCAAAACATGCCAGGCAGAAATCTCCTTATAAAAATCTTCTCAAGCCGAAAGCAGGAGGTACAGGTTTTGTTTTTACTGCAATGGGAAGTATGTTTCACTGCATACTTAATATAACAATTAAATATCCTGAAATGGATTACAGTATATGGAGCTTCCTTTGCGGACGTGTACACAATGTTGATGTTCATATTGAAAAACTGCCTGTTGATGAAAAACTTATTGGTGATTATGAAAATGATGAAGTGTACCGTAAATATTTCTGCAAATGGCTCAATGATTTATGGCACGAAAAAGATAAATTGC
>DINC01000006.1:994-5603 GCA_002425885.1 Spirochaetia bacterium UBA5550
TAAATAATATTATGGGTGAATCTGAGTCTGCTTCTGCTCCATGAAATGGATGCCGTAAGAACCATGGAGTGGAAGATGATGGCTGTAATAAACAGGATCGATGACACTATTGCATCCTGTATTTTCATTGCAGTGCATTTTGTACTTTTTATATTAATCTTTTATATGATTGAATATCATTTCACGTTGCTATACTGGATTACCTGTATTTTTCCCCTCTTCCATCAGCTTTTACATATTTTTTTCAGAAAACATCGGGCCAACAGGATGAACAACCATTTTTCCGTGGGTATAATTATTCTTATAACTTTCTTTTCTCTAACGGGAATAATCACAGGTATTCTNNTATAATGAAACGCGTAATACCGGTAATTTTATTTTTATTATTTGTTATACAAATTCCGTATGCTCAACAGAATCCATCAGGGATTAAATGGAAAAATATAGACACAGGTGTTTATAAAATAATTTTTCCTGAGGAGATTACTCCAGCCGGTGAAAGAATGGCTGATCTTATGCTTCATTATGAAAAATACAACTACTCAAGTATAAAGACAACTCCGCGCAGAATACCGATTGTGCTTATAAATCAGAATGCAGAGGCAAACGGTTTTGTGTCACCCGCCCCTTTTTATTCACACTGGTACACAACACCAGCATCTTTTGACGGGATCGAATGGTTCAGGGGACTTGCTATTCATGAGGGCCGGCATATGGTGCAAATGAATAAACTTAAAGACGGAGCGGGCAAAGGTGCATGGAGATTACTCTTCGGAGAATTAGGTACAGCCGCCTTTATGGTTATTTATGTTCCTTCATGGTTCATGGAGGGGGATGCTGTTTCAATGGAGACAGCCTTGACAAAAGGTGGACGGGGGAGGCTCCCTTCTTTCACTCTCTGGCATAGAGGCCTTGAACTCTCCGGCGAAAGATATTCATATTATAAAGATTATCTCGGTTCATATAATTCGCTATACCCTCGAAATGATCATTACAGGCTAGGTTATCTGCTATGCTCCTATATACAGAGACATTATGGAGTTGAAGTCTGGAACGGTGTCCTTGAAGATACCGGAAAATATTTTCTCTTTTATACATTCGATAGTTCTCTTAGACATGCAACCGGAAAATCAATCACAGAACTTTATGATGATGCTCTTAATGAATATAATCTTTTATGGAAAAGACAGATTGATGGCCTCGAATTCACAGACGCGGAGATCAGAACAAAACACTACCCTCACCGCTTTGACAGCTTTCTTTTTCCGGTTCACAATAACGGGAAAAGCATTCATTCTCTGAAGTTTTCAAGAGACCGGAAACTGATGCTGGGAGAGATTAATGAACATGGTGATTTTAACGCTTTGCGCCGGATGCCTTATGAAGTTATGTATGGAATGATGCATAATGAAAAAACACTCTCGTCCGGTGGAGGGAATTTTCTCTGGAGAGAATCAGTGCCTGATCCAAGGTGGGGCTATAGAAGCTATCTTGATCTTAAAGTCTACGATTCAAAAACTGATGAAACCGTATTGCTGTCTGATAAACGCAGATTTATCGCATCAGCCATATCGCATGATGGAGAAAAAGCTGCTGCAATAGAATATACACAGAAACTCAGTTATAAAATTTCATTATTTAATATAAATAAAAAAATGGAAATATCTTCTTCTGAAGTAGAAAATACAGGCCATATTTTTGATCCGGCGATATCGGATGATGGAAAATATGTTGCACTCTCATCACTTTCTGATAACGGCAACGCTATTCTGCTGTATAACACTGTGACGGAAAAAATAGTTAATCTGACAGACTATACATTCAATGAAATTTTCAGGGCACCGGAATTTTTCGGTAAATATCTTCTTTATGTTTCAAACTATTCCGGAATTGATAACATTTATGCTATTGATATTGAAAAAAAGAAAAGGTATCAGGTAACTTCAAGAAAATTCGGAGCATACTACCCTTCCGCTGACACTGCTGCTTCAACAATGCTGTTCAATGATTATACCGCAAACGGATACTCTGTAGCGAAGATGGATCTCAAACCGGAAAGCTGGATGCCCATAGAAAAAGTTGAACGGAGATTAGCCGATACCATTGAACCTGTTGCGAAACAGGAAATTCAGGGAGACTTTGAAACTGCATATACCGTTCAGCAGAATCAATACAAAATTAAAAATTACTACCCCGCTGCAAACAGTGTTAATTTTTTCGGATGGTTCCCTGCATTAAATTCCACTGACTCTGAATTCTATATTTCACTTCTTTCGCGCGATGTTCTTCACACTACTGATCTTATACTCTCTTATATCAGAAATTTTAACGAAGGAACTGATGCAGGTTCGGCATCACTCACATACAGCGGCTTTTACCCGGTAATTACCCTGTCAGGAATTTACGGAGAGAGAGCAGTCAGAGTCGACAATAAAAGCGGTGACAGTGAACTTGATTTTCTAACATGGAAGGAGACAACCGGTTTCGCCGGAATTCATTTCCCTCTGGATTTCTCAAGAGGAATCCATACTGTTAATTTAACATTCGGAGGTAAAACCGGTTATATTCACATAACAGACAAGACACAGGAAAACTATACTATATACAATGATATAAACAGGGACGGGGATCTGTATTATTATAAATATTTTCTAACTCTTTCACATATTATCCGTGGTGCTTTATCTTCCGTTACACCGGGGGTTGGTGAAGTTCTCCAGTTGTCATACATACACACACCCCACGAGTCAGACTACAGGGGAAACCTGTTTTCTGCTGACCTGAAATTATACCTGCCCGGTATTACAGATACACAGGGGCTCATTCTCAAGGGGAGCTATGAAAATCTGGATTATAAAAACTATATATTTACATCGCTGGGATTATTCCCCAGAGGATATGATTCAGTGAGGTATGAACATTTTTTTCAGGGGGGAGTGGATTACGCTTTTCCAATTTGTAATCTGTCATTTAATATATGGAAACTTCTTTACTTAAAAAGAATAAATGGTGATTTATTCTTTGATTACGGCGCAGGTAAAGATGAAACAGGATTTACATATTATAAATCAGCCGGTTTTGAGCTTACTGCAGAACAGAACCTGCTTTCTAATCTTTATCTTGCAGTTGAAGCGGGACTCCGTTATTCATACTGCTTTGATACGCCGGAACATGTTTATGAATTCGTATTTAAAACACCAATGTATTGATTAGTTAATGCGGTTTTTCAACAACTGATTAAACCGCAATTCAATCAGACTCATCGTTGTATTCATCGTTAAAATCATTATCAAGATCACTATCATTTTCAATGACTGGTGATGGTTCAAGATTATATTTTGATTTAAAAAATTCAAGTAAAGCTGTATGGCCGTTCCTTGATGCCACATCCACAGCTCTGTCGCCATTTGAATCACGAATTGTAAAATCAGCACCTTTTTCTGCTAAAACTTTTATTATATCGATATAACCCTCTTCACATGCCAGATGCGATGGTGTTGCGCCATCCATTGCCGGTGCATTTATATCAGATCCTGCATTTACAAGTATTTTGGTTATCTGGTGGTTCCCCTGTTGAGCATTATAATGCAGCGGCGTCATATCGTTTTCATTTTTTGCGGATACATCGGCACCTTTACCTATAAGATAATTTACTATTTCAATGCTCCCCCCTTTTGCCGCAAAATGTAAAGGAGTAAGACCTTCAGGATTCTTCATTTCAATGTATGCACCCTTTGAAATGGCTATGGATGCGATTTTGACATCCCCCATAAGTGCTGCTGTTGATAATATAGAATTACCATCGAGATCTTTTCTGTTTATATCAAATTTCTCTTTTAAAAGCATTTCAGCTTTTATAGTATCTTTATCAATTATCGCTTTTGTGATTACGGATATCTTCTCACTCTCTATACGCTCAGCTCTTACTTTCTTTTCCTCTTCTATACTTTTTCTAACGAAAGCGATAAAAGAATCTGTCTCTTTTTCCGTTAGATGGAATGACACCAGCACTCCATTGTTTACACGTTTTGCTTTCATCCTCCCTATAATCTGCTGTAGCGATGTCAGTATTTCACTGTTTGCCGTTACCCTGTCCAGAGCTTTCTCCTGACTTCGTGCAGCGATCATATCTGCGAAGGAAGCCGCAAAGCTTGTCCCGACAATTGCGAAATGGCTCATCATAAGAAGTCTTTCACTGTCAGTTTCACTTGCACCCTGCATCCCGGCAAAGAAATGAATTTTATCATTAACCTGAATTCCGTATTCTATAGATTGCAAATTAAGGAGTGTTTTGAGAAAAACATTTTCACTAAGTCCTCTTGCGATTAAAGTACCCTGTGTATATGCTTTATCCATTTCATTTTTCAGATAATCTGAAACAGTTAGATTTATAAATACGGCTTTGCTGTCAGTATTTATTCTGAATTGTTTTGCTGCTTCAGTTAAGTTTTTTCTCTTTGTTTTCTTTCTGTTTAAATATGCTTCAATATATTCTTTCGGCCCGGCTATAAAAGTAGTACCCGATAATGTGAATAGTATACCAGCCGCAGTCCCGGTTTCATAAAAAGAAATACCGTTTATTTTTACAGTTTTTGTTTTTAAAGATACG
>DINC01000006.1:5677-5852 GCA_002425885.1 Spirochaetia bacterium UBA5550
GGAGAAATCCCCCTTTCTTTTCAAAATCCTCAACACATCCTGTAAAAAGAACCTCTTTAATATCACTCAGTTTAAGGCCGAAATCCGTAAGAGCTTTATTGCCTTCTTTCCCGGAATTATCCGCAGCAAGTTCATCAAGCTCTTTAATATTTATTCCTTTCTGTTTAAAAAAGGA
>DINC01000284.1 GCA_002425885.1 Spirochaetia bacterium UBA5550
GAATTATGCCGGTTTTTAATTATCTTAAATATTATTTCATTCATGGAGAAATATATGAAGAGTTTAAGGCTGAAAATCATAATGCTTACCCTGGGTACAGGCTTAGGTGTTCTAATCTTCATTATATCAATTTCTATTTTTGCCATAAACAGAAACAGCAGCCAGCTGCTTAAGCTGAATGAGGAGATTATATTCAGTGATTATGATAAAAATATAAAAAACCAGGTGGAGAATGTAGTCTCTTTAATAGGAGCTGTAAGGAAATACCAGATTGCAAATAACCTGTCGGATCAACAGGGGAAATTACTGGCAAGAGAGCTTGTCCGTGATCTGAGATATGATGTAGAAAATTACTTCTGGATTGATGATTATGAGGGTATTAATATTCTGCTCCCTCCAAACCCCGCTGGTGAAGGTAAATCAAGGATCAATCTCAAAGATGTTAAAGGGAAGGAGATGGTTAAGGAGCTTATAGCGAACGGAAAGCTGGCTGATGGCGGATATAGCGATTACTGGTTCCCCCGTCCCGGTGAAAAGGAGGCAAGCAGAAAGAGGGGGTACACAAAATCTTTCGATGCTTATAAGTGGGTTATCGGTACAGGGAACTATGTTGATGACATGGAGAAAGTTGTGGCCCGGCAGAAAGACGCTAATGCAAGATATATAAGGATACTTTTTTTCATTGTTCTGGCAGTGGGTGGAGCAATGTCTGTTGTCATTGTTATTATCTCTGTATTTTTCGGTAATTCAGTTGCACGACCTGTTGTTGAATCTGCAAGTGTGGCAAATAAACTGGCTGAAGGTGACCTCACCGGCAGAATCGATATAAAGTATGAAAATAGAAAAGATGAAGTGGGTACGCTTGTTAAAAGTATAAATGCAGCAATTGAAAAACTTGAGAAAATGATCACTTCAATTGTGGCAGCTATGGAGAGCCTTTATTATGCTACTGATCAGATTAATCAGGGTAATCAGAATCTTTCACAACGCACAACAGAGCAGGCCTCTGCACTTGAAGAAATTGCTTCAACTATTGAAGAGACATCTGCAACAATTACTCAGAACACCGATAATGCGAGACATGCCAATACAACTTCAATCGCGTCGTATGAATTTGCAGAAAAGGGTGGTGAACTTGTAAACTCCGCAGTAAGTTCAATTAATGAAATCAGTGAATCGAGTAAGAAGATCGGCGAGATTATTTCTGTAATTAATGAAATTGCGTTCCAGACAAATCTTCTGGCTCTGAATGCTGCAGTTGAGGCGGCACGCGCAGGTGACCAGGGGAGAGGCTTTGCTGTGGTCGCGGGGGAGGTGAGAAACCTTGCACAGAGATCTGGAGCTGCTGCAAAACAGATAGGTGAGCTTATAAGAGAATCAATTGAAAAGATTGACAAGGGCACAGAACAGGCAAACAGAAGCGGTGATGCCATTGATGAGATTATTAAATCAGTAAAAAATGTAACTCAGCTTATATCTGAGATTACTGCGGCAAGTGATGAGCAGAAATCCGGCATAGACCAGATTAATACAGCGGTAATGGAACTGGATAATATGACACAGCAGAATGCGGCACTTGTTGAGGAGACAGCATCTGCCAGTGAAGAGATGGCTTCACAGGCGATGAATCTCATGGAGCAGATGAAGGTATTTAAGATAGAAAAGGATACATGATTAATATTGTTTTAAATTATTTTTCAGTCAGAATTATCCGGTAATAAAATGGACCTGAAACTGTATTTAAATAAAATAATTTCAACCGCGCTGTTATTACTAATGGTGCCGTGCATTATCTACGCCGCAGAAAAAAAGAATGTTCTGATATTGAATTCATATCACCAGGGTTATAAATGGACCGATGATGAAGTACGTGGCATCGTCAATGGCCTGTTTCCTGAACAGGATAATATTAAAACATATATTGAGTACATGGGTACAAAATGGAATTTCAGCAGCGATTATTTAAAAGAACTATGTATCCTGTATAAAAAAAAGTTCAACCGGGTAAGATTCGATGTAATAATATCCACAGATGATGATGCTTTTAATTTTCTTCAAAAATACCGTGATGGTGTGTTCGGCAGAGTACCAGTAGTTTTCTGCGGACTTAACTGGATAACGCCCGGTAAATTGAGCGGTATGAAGTCTGTTACCGGTGTTAATGAAACAACTGATATTTCATTAAATCTTTATCTTATGATGAAGGTCCATCCGCAAGTAAAGAAGATATATGCAGTAATAGATTCCACAACAACAGGGATTTCTGTTTATAATAAGCTCATTGAAATTATGCCGCAGTACGAAGGAAAGATCGATATAATACCTCTTTATGATCTTGAGATGAAAGCATTGATGGAACAGGTCTCAATCATGGGGAATGATAGTCTTGTCCTGTTGACTGTTTTCAGCAGAGATGGTACCGGTCAGTTTTTTGAGTATGATGAATACTCCACTATGATTTCAAAAAAAAGCAGTGTGCCGGTATATGGACTCTGGGATTTTTACCTGGGGCATGGCATTCTGGGGGGGAACCTTGCAACCGGGTATTCGCAGGGGATAACAGCCGGGAATATTGCTTTAAGAGTGCTGAAGGGGGAGAATGCGGAAAGTATCCCTGTGGTTATGGATAGCCCGAATACGTATATGTTTGATTTTCTGCAGATGAAAAGATTCGGCATCGGAAGAGATTTGATACCAGCCGCAAGCATAGTCATAAATGAACCTTCATCTTTTTATTCTGTAAATAAAACAGTATTAATTCCTTAACTTGATTCCAAAAATAATTCCTCTATATTTGAGTTACATTCAAA
>DINC01000107.1:0-27782 GCA_002425885.1 Spirochaetia bacterium UBA5550
CCGCGCTTACTGATTAAGCCGGCTGTTCATGTTGATTCAAAATAATTCTGCGACCGTTCACATGCAAGAAAAATTTTCAAGGAGAGAATATTTACTGCGGTTTGTTAGACGAAATAAAGTATAATAGGTAACTTTAATTTCTTACCAGACATCTACCACTTTTTGTATCTCCAGAAAAGATAGAACCCGCCGACTGAAAGCAGAGCAAGCCCCAGTATAATATAAAAAGCCTCGGAGTGATCGCTGAGCGGTATCCTTACGTTCATTGATAACGCGCTTACAACAAAGGTGGGCACCATAATCGCAATTGTGAATATATTCAGCTTCTTCATCAATATGTTCAGATTGTTGCTTACAATTGAAACACGGGCGTCCATGAGGCCCGCAAGGATGTTTGAATAAATCTCCGCCTGTTTATAACACTGCTCATTTTCAATCCTGATATCATCAATAATCTCAAGGCTCTCAGGGGAGAAGCTTATTTTTCTGTCATTCTGCTTCATCCTGCTTATAAGAGCTCCGTTTGAATTGATGGCATTGAGGTAGTAGACAAGGCTTTTTTCGAGACTGAAGAGGTTGATGAGAAACTCATTCTGCATCGATGTATTAATTTTCTGTTCAAGTGAATCAGATATCATATTAATTACTTTCAGGTGCCCGAGATAGTGATAAATAGTGGCATACATAATTTTCAGCACCACATCTTCGATCGAGGTTACTCTGTTGAATATTTTCCCCTCAAAAAAATTTATATCCTCGGATATCACAATCAATAGTTTATCCCTGTACCAGAACATACCGAAGGATGATACAAGAAATAGAAACTGCTCGGCACCTGAATAATTTTTAGGCCTTTTAAATATTATCGCATAATGTTCAGGTTCAAACTCAATCCTTGCAAGTTCGTCAGGGTCAAGTGCTGAACTGAGTGTATGTTCATCTATTGCATATTTCTCAACAAGTTCTTTTCTTGTCTTCTCATCAGGATCAATAAATATGAGTACATTCCCTTCCCCCTCAGATGCCGGGATAAGCTTCCCATTAATAATTCCATATTCCTTTATCATAAAAACTCCTGATGATCGGCAGACAGATTTAATATAATCATAAATAGGCATGGCTGCCCGCCGGAGAAATAAAAAACTTATACTTTTATAAAAATTCAGTTTCAGGAAATCAGCATTTTCGGATAATGATGGAGCTGATACCGTTTCGGTGTCATGCCGAATTTTTCGCTGAAGAGCCTTATAAAATGGGATATGTTATCATATCCGAGGTCAAAAGCCACCTCAGTAACAGATGATTCTTTCAGCATTTTTCTGGCTTCATTTAATTTCAGGGAGGTATAATAGCAGTTTGGCGACACACCTGTAAGTTTCTTGAATTTTATTGAAAATAGCTGAGGTGACATAAAAACAGCATGCGCTATTTCGTGAAGAGAGAGGTTTTCCCTGATGTTCTTTTTCATTATATCTATTGATTGAGCAATGGGATTCTCTTTAGCATGGTTGAGAGCAAGATTAGCTCCGGCGATATTAAGTATTTTGTAAGTCATCTCCTGTACATAGAGATCTATCAGAAACTCCTTACCCTTCCGGTTCCCCTTTGCAGTTTCAGATATCAGTTCTATATCCCGGAGTATTATTTCAGAATTTTCCCTGCATAGTTTAATCCTGCCGGTATACAGTTCAGCTTCTATTTCAGGTTCAAATTGTGTTTTTTTAACTATGTCATCAATCAGTTTATCTGACAGTTCAAATACAAGGGCCCGCGTATCTTTCACAATCTCCATCTCGACAACTGATTCAGGGGGGAGTATAATAAACTCCTCCCTGTTATAATTAAAGTTTTCATCATTTATTGCAACATGCTTCTCACCATCGAGAATTGTGCAGATACGGTAGTATTCATAAGAGCGGTAATTATCCCTGTACGATTCAGGAAGATCATAATAAATAACCCTGACATAATCAGTCTCAAGGCCGCTGGATAATTCTATGCTTCTGTCGAACAGGTTCATAACTTATGCCTAATTTTTTAAAAACCGGCTATTTTATTTTAGAACCGGTTAGATTTACAGATCTGTTTATGGTATCACTTGATCAAGAAAAAAATATAAAAACAGGAAAATAAAAATTCATACAAAGCCTTATTAGCGCCATAAAATCCGGCAATTAACCGGATTTCAATAAAAAACCTTACAAGAGGAGCCGATTTATGAGTTATACTTTTTTCATGCCGCAGACAAGCCTTATGGGATCAGGGTGTCTCTCAGATGCGGGAGAACAGGTTAAAACCCTGGGATTTAAAAAAGCGCTGATTGTTACTGATAAAGTGCTCAACATCGATGTGAAGCTGGTAGACAAACTTACCGCAGTTCTTAAAAAAAATGGTATTGATTACGCTGTATTTGATGAGACAAAACCTAATCCCACAGTAACAAATGTTAATGACGGGCTTAAAATGCTTAAAAATTCAGGATGTGATTTTGTTATCTCTTTCGGAGGGGGTTCTCCTCATGATTGCGCAAAAGGTATCGCTCTCCTTGCGACAAATGGAGGGGATATCAGGGATTATGAAGGGGTGAACAGATCAGGGAAACCGCAGCTCCCCCTTATAGCTGTTAATACAACAGCAGGCACAGCTTCCGAGATGACAATCTTCTCTATCATCACAGATGAGGAGAGGCACATAAAGATGGCCCTTGTGGATAAACACATGACACCAATACTTGCAGTGAATGATCCGGACCTCATGATTGATATGCCTGCATCGCTTACAGCTGCCACAGGTATGGACGCCCTTACTCATGCAGTTGAGGCTTATGTATCCACAGCAGCAACACCGGTCACTGACGCATGTGCGCTTCATGCGATTAAGCTCATATCTCAACACCTGAGAAACGCAGTGAAGAACGGGAAGGATATGGAAGCAAGAGATAAAATGGCCTACGCTGAATACCTTGCAGGGATGGCATTTAACAATGCGAGCCTCGGCTATGTTCACGCAATGGCTCACCAGCTTGGAGGATTCTACGATCTCCCGCATGGAGTATGTAATGCAATACTCCTCCCCAGGGTGCAGGAGTTTAACGCTGCTGTTGTCCCTGGAAGGCTTAAGGATGTGGCAGATGCAATGGGCATTACAGTTGCAGGCTTATCTGATAAAGAGGGAGCCAGTAAAGCTATTGAAGCGATCAAAAAACTTTCTTCTGATGTAAACATCCCCTCCGGTATAGCAGAACTCGGCGCAAAAGAAGTGGACCTCCCGATTCTTGCGGAGAATGCTCTTAAAGACGCATGCGGGGCAACCAACCCGAAGCAGGCAACACTGGATGAGATTATACAAATTTTTAAAAACTCCATGAAGTAACAGGTACAGGATTCAGCATCAGCAGCCTCCGCGAGGAGGCTGTTTTTAATTACTGAGTCTGCAAATCGTTATTGACTGAGAGAGCTACAAAGCAGAATATGTTTTTAATAATTCAGGGTGGAACATGCATATATTCAACAGCTTTATTCAGGGTTTTCTTATGGGCACCGGACTTATTATAGCCATAGGTGCGCAGAACGCTTTTGTGCTTAAACAGGGGATAAAAGGTGAACACCGTTCTGTTGTAGCATGGATATGTGCGTTAAGCGATGCCATTCTAATTACAGCAGGGATTGCAGGGATGGGATATCTGTTTACTCAGCATCCTCTGATTACGAAATGTACAGCCTTCGGGGGTGCGCTATACCTCGCATGGTTTTCATTCAGATCTTTCAGATCGGCCCTGAAAGGGGAATCAATGGATATAAACGGCAGTAGCGATTCCTCTATGACACTTAAAGCTGCTGTAATAACAACTCTTGCACTTACATATCTTAATCCTCATGTTTACCTTGATACAGTTGTAATGCTTGGCGGTTTTGGAGCGTCAAGGCCTGACTGGCTGCGGCCTTTCTTCGGACTCGGGGCGGCTTCCGCATCATTTATATGGTTTTTTGCACTGGCATTCAGTGGAAAAATTCTTGCACCTTTTTTCAGGAAAAAAATTTCATGGCGGATGCTGGACACCGGTATCGGAATAGTAATGGCATATATCGCATACAGCCTGGTTCTCTTCGGTCTATCAGTTTAGGTAAAAAAAACAACATCACTTCCCGCTCAGAATCTCCGCCCCTGCATCAGTTAACAGATCTATACACTTTCTATAAGTATCAATATCATCTCTCCTCCCTGATTCAAAGATTATATCCAGTGCGGATCTCCCCATATTATCACGCGTATTAACATCAGCACCCGCAGAGATGAGCATAAGAACTGCTTCTGCATCAGATTTTTCGGCAGCAGCCATCAGAGGGGTTCTACCTTCACGATCAGGGATGTTCGGAGAGCAGCCCTTTTCGAGGAGGAACCTTAGCATATCATGATCTCCATTAATAACAGCAGCCATTACAGGCGTGCCTCCGATGCGGCTGCGGCAGTTTATATCAGCTCCATGCTCAATAAAAAAAAGCACCGATTTCTGATTCCCCGCTGCGGCTGCACAATAAATCCCATTGGCTCCGTTATCATCCGCAGCATTGAGATCCACTCCCACCTCTGTCAGTATATACAGAATAACAGAATCACAAAGAGCCCTTTCATTAAGGATAAGCGGCCTGCCGTACGGGTCATTACCGTTCACATCAGCCCCTTTCTCTACAAGGAGCCTGATTACATCATGGTCCCCTCCCCACTCAATTGCCGAACCAAGAGCAGCGCAGCCGGTTTCGTCCGGATAATCGACACCTGCTCCATGCTCCAGAAGATACTTAACCGCATTGAGCTGTCCCTTAATCGCAGCGGTAATAAGGGGTGTCCTGCCATGCATAGATCTTTCATGTGACCTGTAATCCGGCATAGCACCTTCTTTTAAAAGCTTTACTATTTTTCTTATATCACCGGCAGAAGCTGCGCTCACAAGATCCTCATTGATGTCTACACCTTCAGGGTCCGGAAGTTCCTCGTCACCGCGCCAGGGGCTCCCCAGCCTCTCAAGAGCCTCCTTTGCCTGAGGAATAAAAAACATGCTGCTGTTCATTCCTGCTTTATGCGAGCCGGGTGAATACTTTACAGCATACCTGTATGCTGCAACAGCCTCATCACTTTTTCCGATCTCTTCTAAAATAACACCGGTCATATAATAAGCCCCATGATGCTCCGGATCATATTCAAGGGTTTTCTCAAAGCAGCGAAGAGCACTGCTGTTATCACTACCCTGCACATATGCAATTCCAAGGTAATACCATGCGTCAGGGCTTTCAGGCATAATCTCAATAGCCCTGAGAAGATTTTTCTTCCCTCCCCGCCAGTCACCCTCCTGCACCATTGCCTGGCCCAGGATGACCATCGCCTCATGGTCTTCGGGCCGGTGAAGGAGTATATACTTAGCCCCATCCGCGGCTTCCATAAGTTTTCCATTCCGGAGCTTCATCGATATATCTTTTTTCAATTCTATTATTTTTTCATCAGCAGGATTGCCGGATTTGAAAGCAGATTTAAAAAGTTCAATCAACACAGCGGATTTAGTTTGCGGCGCTGTCAGATGAAGTTCAACAGTTCTGTTGTATGCCGATTCACCGGGTTCACGGAATGATTTGACAATTACACTGCTTCTGTCGGGAAGGCCGTACACCTCCGCCATGATAGAGTCACCGGAATCTCCGGAGCTGCTTCGGTTATCCGTTCTGCTGAGAAGAGTAACCTCAATGCCGGTATTCCTGTTTCCAAAAAATTTCTTCTCTTCAGCAACTGTTTCAGATTTATTAATCCTTCTTATATCGAAAGGGATAAACTCTCCATCTGCGCCACGGTTGACATCAGGAAAACTTATCATCAGATTTACAGCAGCGTCAATACAGAAACGAAGAAGCGGGGTGTAATCTCCGTCATCGAGCGTGCAATGAAGGACTCTTTCTATATAGGAGTTCATAAGGAAAATATAACTAATTGTGCGGAGTAAAGCAAGATGCCGGACAGCAATACAAGTATTCAATATTTTAATTCAAAATATGAACATATTAAATAGTTGACACTGGACTTTCTTTTTTAAATCATTGAGAAGTAAATCAGCCGAAAAAAATCAAATTAAGGTAAACAGGATAATGATTTCTGCCGGAATCGACATAGGCTCACGGACAATCAAACTGGTGCTCCACGACGGAGCTGATATTATCTCCAGCGAAGTGCGCCCTAATTCATATAATACCATTGATATATGCAGAGAGATGTTAAAAGACATTTCTTACGACGGAATTATCTCCACAGGATACGGCCGTCACCTCTTCAGCAGACATTTCAACTGCGAAGCCATAAGCGAGATTAAGGCTTTCACACTGGGAGCATTTCACACTATACCTGAATGCAGAACAATTCTCGATATCGGCGGCCAGGACACTAAAGCAATCTCCATTGATGAAAACGGAAAAATATCAAAATTCGAAATGAACGATAAATGTGCAGCCGGCACAGGCAAATTTCTGGAGATCATGGCAAATGCACTGGAATTCACAATGAATGAATTTATAGAATCTGCATCCTCAGCGGAAAAAGCTGAACCGATCAACAGCATGTGTACTGTATTTGCCGAGTCGGAGGTAATATCTCTTATAGGGAGGGGAGCATTACGCGATGAAGTGAGCCTGGGCATTCATCATGCAATTGTTAAACGCTCAGTTTCACTGATGAAGCGGGTTTCAATCCGGGACAATATAGTTTTTGTCGGAGGAGTGGCTAATAACCGCTGCGTACGCTCTCTTATAGAAAAAGAACTGGGGACAAATATCTCTGTACCTGAAGCTCCACAGATTATCGGTGCACTTGGCTGCGCCCTGCATCACCATCAGACAGCAAAACATTCCAATTAATAATAAAAGGAGTTATTTATGAATAAAATAGTTAATCCGGAACCGCTCTTCAATGATGAGTATACAGGTGAACCACCTGCGAAACGTGTGCTGGGGCATATTCAGTCGAAAAGAGAACAGGGAGCCGCAGTTGCCGGTCTCTATTGCGGCTACGCTCCCATGGAACTGATCCATGCCATGGATATAGTACCAGCAGTATTATGCGCATTTGCTAACGCTCACATTGAAGCAGCTGAAGTGCACCTCCCTGCAAACCTCTGCCCCCTTATCAAATCAAGCTACGGATTCGTCATAAAAGATGCATGCCCCTTCTACGCTGTGTCAGACGTTGTTATCGCGGAGACAACATGCGACGGTAAAAAGAAGATGTTCGAGCTGATGTCCCATATAAAACCGCTATATGTAATGGACCTCCCCCAGGTTCCTGATGAGAAAGAGGCCAGGGATGAATGGAAAGGTATGATCCTTAAAACAAAATCTTTCCTTGAAAACCACACAGGTAAACGCGCCACAGATGAACAGATCGAAACTGCACTTAAAGACTCCAACCGTAAAAACGCTTTAATGAGAAAAATATTTGATTTCGCAGCCAGACAAACACCTGTTGTAAGCTGGAAAGAACTATATGATGTAATTTCTCTTGCCATGTCCGCGCGGGCAGAAGATATTATACCTCAGCTTGAGACGATAATAACAAACCTCGAAAACAGAGTTGCAGAGGGATATTATTACGGCAAAAAAGATGCGCCCCGCGTAATGGTAACAGGATGCCCCGTTGGCGGAGATGCGCTTAAAATCTTCAGAATAATCGAAGAGATGGGGGGAGTTGTTGTGGCAATGGACTCATGCACAGGGATGAAGGGCTTCATGGATGACATAAGTGAAGATACAGGTGACCCTGTGGGCGCTATAGCAGAACGCTACCTCCGAATCCCCTGTTCTTGCATGACACCGAACAACAGAAGACTCACAGAGATGGATAAAATTATTGAAAAATTTAAACCGGACGCTGTAGTGGATTTTGTTCTTCACGCCTGCCACTCCTATAATATTGAATCATATAAGGTTGGCGAGCATATAAAGAATAAACACAACATACCATTTCTGAAAGTTGTTACAGATTACTCTGACGGCGATGTTGAGCAGATCAAAACGAGGGTACAGGCCCTTTTCGAAAGTATCTGAGATAAAAGGCAGGGTTAAGGGGCCCGGGTCTCTTAACCCTGCGCAGAGAATAAATGACACAGAAGTAAAATATAATTTTTATGCAGATGGAGAAATAACATGGGAACAATAATTGACGCAAAAGGGCTTGCCTGCCCTCAGCCTGTGGTACTGACTAAGAAAGCCCTTGAGAGTAATGACTCTGTAACTGTCATTGTTGATAATGAAACAGCAAAGGAGAATGTCAGCCGTCTTGCTGAAAAATCGGGCTGCACAATCTCAGTTGAATCTGCCGGTGACGGAACTTTCCGCCTTACACTTTCAAAAAAAGGGGCCGCTCCTTCTCAGGAATCCTCTTCCGCAAAATCACAAAATACAGCACCAAAATCAGGGCCTAATGTTTTTGTTATTTCATCAGATACGATGGGGAAAGGTGACGACGAGCTTGGCGCTGCGTTGATGAAGGCTTTCATTCACACAATATTCAATCTTGACTATCTCCCCGACACACTGATTTTCTATAATACCGGGGTTAAACTGGCTGTAAAAGATTCGGACGTTCTTGATGATCTGAAAAAACTTGAAGAGCAGGGTGTGGAGATACTTGTGTGCGGGACCTGCGCTAATTTTTTTAACATAAAAGAACAGATCGCAGCAGGAATTATTTCAAATATGTATGATATAGCGGGCTCAATGTCAAGAGCGGGACGAATTGTAATGCCATGACAGTTAAAGACTCAGTTGAATATTACGTTGTTCTTTTCAACTCCGTAAGCTACGCGCTTAAGTCTGAGAAGATACTGAAGAAAGAGAATATCCCTTTCAAGCTGATACCTGTGCCGAAAAGTATAAGCTCAGACTGCGGCGTATGCATACGGTTTATACCGGAGAACAGGGATGCTTTAATTAATGCCATTGAAGGGAAAGTTGAGTATAACGAAATACGCAGGTTATGATTTAAGACAACAGGAACAGTTGAATTAAAGAAAAAACATAGGTTGCCGGGGTTTCGAACCCCGTTCCTGCTGATTAAGAGTCAGTTGCTATGCCAGCTGAGATAGTAATCCGGAAATTCTGAGGTACAAGGATTCGAACCTTGGATGACGGAGTCAGAGTCCGTTGCCTTACCGCTTGGCGATACCTCAATATCAATACAATAATACAGATAAAAAAAACCCTGTCAAAAATCAATAAATTTAGTTATATAAATTAAAAATTTTTATATCATCCAATAAAATCCTTTGGACACTCCCCATCCAAAAAATCCTTGACTTTTATCGTAAATATACGATAAAAGCATTTATGATAAAGCAAACCGATGAAATATACTCAGAACATGACACAAGGCTCTCAGAATACGCAAAGGCACTCTCCCACCCGGCGCGAATTGCCATATTAAAACATTTAGCAGAGCAGGACAGGTGTATCTGCGGAGAGCTGGTTGATATTCTCCCTCTTGCTCAGTCTACTGTGTCTCAGCATCTGAAAGAGCTCAAAAAAGCCGGTCTCATCCTGGGGGAGGTCGAAGGCCCCAGGTCATGCTACTGCATCAATAAAGAAAAATATATGGAGATGACTGAATTGATTAATTCACTTTCATCAGTAATAACTAAAATAAAATCTGATAATAAAAAGGGGTGCTGCTGAAATGAAATTTGAACCTGTGCAGAACAAGCTGAAGCCTTTCAGTCCTTTAACCCGTGCAGCAGACTGCGGATGTCCCCCTGCAAAAAATATTACCTCAGCAGATATTGCTTCAGAGTTTAAAAATGAGACATGGTTTACCGGTGTAATAGATTCTCCTGCCGGCCCGGTTCCGCAGGTTTCAACTGAAATAAAATTTTCTGAGCGTATTGGCCATGTCAGAGCAAGAGCATCCTCTTTCAGGATGAAGTTTTCTCTTAAACCTGGACTTTATGCTGTCGGCAATCCGGGCTCCACGTCAGATATATTTGTAACAGCAAACTACAGGCTCAGTTTTGATCATCTCCGCAAAGCACTTAAAGAAATGGATGCATGGATACTTGTACTTGATACGGCAGGGATAAACGTCTGGTGCGCAGCCGGCAAAGGGACATTCGGCACTGATGAACTTATCAGAAGGATAAAACTTACAGGCATTGAAAAATGTGTTGAGTATAAAAGACTTATTCTCCCGCAGCTTGGTGCTCCCGGTGTCAATTCAGCTGAAGTGCGTAAATCCACCGGCTTCAGAATCAGTTACGGGCCTGTGAGAGCTGAAGATGTTAAGCAGTATATAGAAAACGGCTACAAAGCTGATGAAAGAATGAGACTGGTGCAGTTTAAGATTATCGACAGGGGTGTGCTCATTCCGATTGAGATAACCATGAACAAAGAAAGACTCTTATATTTAATCCTCGCATCTCTGTTTTATTCGGCACTGCAGCCTGAAGGTGTAATCTTCAGAGAAGTAACAACTACCGGATATCCGCTCATTATTGCAGGAATTCTTGCAATACTTGCAGGAGCGGTGTTGACGCCTCTACTTCTTCCGTTCATACCTTTCCGGTCATTCTCCATCAAAGGACTGATTGTCGGAGTAATCCTTATAACAGGAGCCGATTATCTCACAGGAATTTTCAGCTCTGCGGGTACTCCCTTCAAAGCAGCAATATATATACTCTTTCCGCTGATTGCGTCATACCTTGCACTTCAGTTTACCGGAGCAACAACATATACCAGTCTTTCAGGAGTTAAGAAGGAGATAAAGTATTCTCTCCCTGTATATATCACTNNCCTTCTTATTATATCTAAAATATCAGAGTGGGGTTATCTATGAAATACTTCAGGGATTCAGATACATTTCAGTTTAATTCTGAAAAATGTACCGGCTGCGGCAGATGTGTTGAGGTATGTCCCCATAATGTATTTAAACTGGAAAACCGTAAAGCAGTGCCGGTGAACTCAGACAGATGTATGGAGTGCGGTGCCTGTGCGAAAAACTGCGAATTCGGGGCAATACTGGTTAAATCAGGGGTCGGTTGCGCAGCTGCTGTGATTACAGGATTATTGCGGGGCACAGAGCCCACCTGTGACTGCAGCGGGTCCTCCGGTAAATGCTGCTGACGTTATTTTAATTTAAGTTCCATATTATACTGGCTGTAACCTCCGGAAATATTATATACCTCTTTAAAACCCAGGTTCAGCAGAAGATTCTGCGCAGCATTCCCTGTTGTTCCTTTGTTGCAGTGAACTGCATATTTTTTGTTCTTATCAAGAACATCTGATCTTGTTTTCAGTTCCTCATGTGGGATATTAATTGCTCCATCAATATGGCCTTTGTCGTAATCAGCTTTGCTTCTCACATCTATTACTGTAAAGCTCACGCGGTCTGCAATGAGTTCAGAGGCTGTAATGAGTCTTCTCCCCCTGTGAAGAGCATTATCAATGATCATACCACTGTACATCACCGGGTCTTTGGTTGTTGAAAATGGCGGAGCATAAGCAAGGTCAAGATGGAAGAGATCACTTATCTTTGCTCCGAAAGTCATTGCTGTAACAAATACATCAATACGTTTATCCACACCGTTTTCACCTATAATCTGCACACCAATAATTTTCTCTGTTTTACGCTCAATAATACATTTGATTACAAGTTCCCTGCTCTCCTTCAGGTATTTGCTCTGGTTTTCTTTAATGTTATGACTTACCAGGTAATCGATGCCGCGTTCTTTTGCCTCTTTCTCCGAAATCCCGGTCTGAGCAGCAGCAAGGCCGAATGTTCTAAAGATTCCTGTTCCCGGGACTCCCCTGAAGCGGAGATCCCCTCCAGTAATAACATCCCCTGCAATGCGTCCCATCTTGTTAGCTGTTGAACCGAGAGGCCTGTAAATATATTCACCTGTCACAGTTGACTTTACTTCACAACAATCACCCACAGCGTATACATCGGGGATAGATGTCTCCATCTTATCATTCACGATTATTCCGCCATGCGATCCGAGCTTAACTCCTTTATCTTTCACAAGTCCTGTATTTGGCTTTACACCTGCGGCAACAATGATCATATCAGTTTCAATTACTGAACCTTTATGTGTAATTACTGTTTCTCCGTCATCAGAAATCTCTTTCACCTGTTCGCCGGAATGAAGAGTGACACCGTTCTTTGTTAAATGTTCTTCAATATATACAGACATATCCGCATCCATTGACGGCATTACATGAGGTGCAGCTTCAACCAGTGTTATATCTATTCCATGCATCTTCAGGTTCTCAGCCATCTCAAGGCCGATAAAACCTCCCCCTATAATCAATGCTCTTGGGGGATTTTTTTCAGCGATAAACTTTTTAATTCTGTCTGCACTGCGGACATTCCGCACCGGGAATACATTGGCTGAATCTATGCCAGATATATCGGGGATAGATGGGGAAGCACCGGTTGCGATTATAAGTTTATCATACCTGTCAGTCAAGGTTTCACCTGTTAGAAGATTCTTTACAGACAATGTTTTATTAGCAGCATCAATATCTGTTACTTTATGCTCTGTGAATATATCAATGTTAAATCTTTTTTTAAACCAGGCAGCATTGCGCGGAGTTAGATCTTCGCGTGCAATATAATCTTCACCGATAAAGTACGGAAGTCCGCAGCCTGAATATGATATATCTTTATCCATGTCATAGATGACAATTTCATGATCCTCGCTGTTTCTCCGCATCTTTGCTGCAGCGGAAGTTCCACCTGCCACTGAACCGATTATGACTATCCTCATATTCTTTCGACCAATCTTATAAAATTTTTCTCCACCATTTTTCATGGAAAATCAATAATATTTAAAATTCTACTACCTTGCCCTCTCCGGGGGTGCGGGAGTTTTAAAAAAATCTTTTCTTAAAATAAAGCGATACATTGACCAGTGTGATGAGCACAGGAACCTCCACAAGGGGCCCCACCACTGTTGCAAATGCAATAGGTGATGCTATGCCGAAAACAGCAATGGCAACTGCTATTGCCAGTTCAAAATTATTCCCTGCACCTGTAAAGGCAAGTGTTGCGCTTTTACTGTAATCCGCTCCAAGTTTGCGTGCCATAAAAAAGCTGAACATAAACATTATTACAAAATAACAACTGAGAGGAATAGCAATCCACAGAACATCAAGAGGCCGGTTAATAATCTGATGACCCTGCATGCTGAACATTACAATAATAGTAAAAAGTAGAGCAATCAGAGTTATCGGAGAAATTTTAGGTATAAAGGTATTGTCATACCACTCCTCCCCTTTTACAGGGAGTAGAATAACACGGCTCAGTATTCCCGCAGCAAAAGGGATGCCAAGATAGATAATTACGCTAACAAAAATATCACCTATTGAAACATCCACCGTCATCCCCTGCAGACCTAATAATGGCGGTAAAACAGTAACAAATACCCATGCATAGATGCTGAATGTAAGAACCTGGAAAATACTGTTAAGCGCAACAAGGCCGGCACCATATTCACTGTTCCCCCCTGCAAGCTGGTTCCATACAAGCACCATGGCAATACAGCGCGCGATACCCACAAGAATAAGGCCCGTCATAAAATAACCCCACCTGGGGTCAGGGCCGAATATCGCAGGTGCAATAAATCCGAAAAATGAGACCGAAAGAAGAAACATTATCACAGGGCCCGCAATCCAGTTCTGGAAAAGGGACAGGGCGAGAATTTTTCCATCGGCAAATACTTTCGGAAGCAGTTCATATTTAACTTTTGCAAGGGGCGGGTACATCATAAGGATAAGGCCTGCCGCTATTAAAAGATTTGTATGCTTTCCCACTGTTAATGCCTGGTTGAATGTTTCAACCGGGCCCTGTAATAGATATCCTGCTATTACACCAATTGCCATTGCGGCAAAAATCCACAGGGTAAGGTATCTGTCTATAAAGGATAGTTTTCTGGTTAAATTTTCCATGTTTCTAAAATCTCCCGGTTTTATAAGAATAGGATAAAATTTCTGTTAAGAAAACATCAGTTTTTAAGTATACATCAGATATCCAAATTTTTTCACTTCCCAAAAACAGTTACAGCAACTCTGTTACTTTTAATAAAAAATTGTTTCATCTTACCACTTCAATAATCCGAGGATAATTCTTTTTATTAAATCTGAATTTCCGGTCATAAGAATATACTGTGAAAATAGCTGCTGACAAAAAAACCAGAACACCAATAAAAGATGCGGCTGTCCCATTAATATCAAAATATGACGCGGAAACTGATCCTATATATAAACCGGCAAAGATCGATAATAGCGGAACCATGAAGATCATAAAAGCAATCTTAATCATATTATCCTGTGCCATGGTAAACCTGACCTTCTGCCCGATTTGCGCATTCACCTCATTATGAGCATAAAGCTCAACATGAACAATATCACACTGTCCGCAGTTATCACAATCGGCATTTGGTGCAACTCTTACATGGGCAATGTCGCCATCAATGCTGAGAATAAACCCTTCCTGTAGATCATTATCAAGATTCATACTTGCATGCATATTTATTATCTCCATATAAAAAAAGTATTTTATTCTTATATAAAATTCTTAAGAATCTATANNTACCAGCTATAACAACCAGTGCGCCGCACCCTTTTTTTAGGAACATTGCACCCTTTGAATTTTCATTCCACTTCAGCAGGTGGTTAACAACCTCTGTAAATGTACCTGCAATTATAATTACCATGCAGTGCCCCACTGCATAAGCAGCCACAAGGGCAACAGCATACATTATATTTGAAGCTGCCACTGCAAAGGCAACACCAAGCATCGGCGCCATATACGCGAATGTGCAGGGACCAAGAGCAAGGCCGAAGAAGAGCCCCAGTAAAAAGGCCGCAAGCACCCCCTTTCTCTTCATCCCCGGCTGATTGATCCCGTTATCAAGAAAGGGGAGCGGAATAATCCCAAGCAGGTAAAGGCCGATGACAACCATAAGTATTGCCACAATAATATTCCCGAACTGGCCGATGTCACCCATCATCCTCCCTGCAAGGCCGGAAATTATCCCTATTATCGCAATAGTAATAAGTATACCTGTAGAGAAGAGAGTGGCAATAAGCGCGGCCCTCCCTGTTTTCATCTCCCCCTGTGAGTCAATGTACCCAACGATGAGTGGGATACTTGCGAGGTGGCAGGGTGATAAGAGTATGCTTGCTATTCCCCAGAGGAAAGATCCTGCTATGGCAATGTCCGGTGAAGATGAAAGCATGGATGACAGGGTAACAAAGAAATCAAGAAACATCAGTTTACCCCTTGCTGCTTCAGTATTTTGTCAACCTCTTCGAATGAGAAAAACCCCTCATGCCTGTAGTATTCCTTCCCGTTTTTATCAAGGAAAACCTGTGTCGGAATTACCCTGATACGGAACTTAGCACCTTCAGCTCTCCCCTGGTCAGTCCATACGTCATGGAATACAATCTTAACCTGTCCCGGATATTTTTTTTCGACCTCCTGCATTACAGGCTGCATCATCCTGCATGGGACACAGTTCAGAGAGCCCAGTTCAACAAATGTGACTTTAAGCTCACCCTTCTTTTCGGGTTCCGCAGTCTTATTCTCCGCTGCAGCTGCAACGGCATTTTCATTAACCTCTTCCTGCTTTGCGGCTTCCTTCTCTCCGCCGCATCCGAAAATTGCTCCGGTGAATGCAAGTGGTATCACGGCCCCGCAACTGCCGGGCGTTTTAATGTACGGCACTCCCGCGATAAAAAATACAGCTATTAAGAGCAGCACAATTTTTCTGCTTATTTTCTTCATTAATTCTCACCCACGAAATTTTTCTATTTTAAAAATCCTGATTATAAAAATCATCCGGAGAACAGTACTTTGACCCCGGATATGTATAAATAGTTTTGCTTTCTGAAAAAAATTTTCAGCAGCTTCCGCTGCAGCTGCATCCGCAACCGGACCCGACAGCACACTTCTGCTCTCCGGTTTTACCTTCTTTAATATTTCTGTAAACAGTTTCAATTGCTTCGGGATTTGCAGGTGAACCACCTTTTTTAAATCCCATCTCTGTAACAATATAAGATACAGGGGTAATACCGATGTTTTCCATGATCTTTCTCGCACACCCCACCGGGCATCCATCGACCACTATATTAACATCAGCGCCTTTTGCAGACTCTACATATCCTGACAATCCCGCTCCCACTGCCGCAATACAGGACCCTTGAGCGAATCCCTCTCTTTTAAGCGCCCTTACTGCTCTGTCAGCAATTTCACCAACATCAGCAGCACCTGAACATGAATAAATTATTTTTGTACCTGAATTACATGCACAATCACCCATAAGAATACTCCTTAGTATTAATTATTTTATAACAAAAAAATATATTAGAAAATCCTCTTGTCCCCTATCTTCGGGGGTTAGGGGGCTATCCGTTTATCATCTTCTTTACTTCTTCAATTGCAGGAACTTTCCCCGCTACCTTAACAACACCATTTACCACAAGGGCAGGTGTTATCATTACACCGTAGTTCATGATATCGTTGATATCTTTTANNNTCATATTCAATGCCGAGTTCATCTGCAGCCTTCCTTGCTGTTTCCTCAAGTTTATTGCACTTTGCGCATCCTGTACCCAATACTTCAATTTTATACATTTTATATCTCCTTTAAAAATCAATATTTACAAATCCCCTCTGCGAGTACGGGGACTTTAAAAAAACATCCCGAAAATCATACCGCTGAATGTTGCCATTATAACTACAAGTGAGCAGAAAACAAAGGTTTTCTTCGGCCCGATGTAGCTGTTAATAACAAGCATATTTGGCAAAGATAATGCAGGCCCTGCAAGAAGCAATGCAAGTGCAGGCCCCTTCCCCATACCGCTTCCGATAAGCCCCTGGACAATGGGTACCTCAGTCAACGTAGCGAAATACATAAAAGCACCAACTATCGAAGAGAAGAAATTTGCTCCGAATGAATTGCCGCCTACAAGATCACTTACCCATACAGCGGGGATTATACCCTCATGCCCCGGCCTACCCAGAAGGAATCCGGATACAAGAACACCGCCGAGAAGAAGAGGAGTGATCTGCTTCGCAAATCCCCATGTTGACCCGAACCACTCACCGGGCTCCCCCTTATCTGTACTTGTAATTACAGATAGCCCGATTGTACCTGCTGCGAATGGTATTACCGGCTCATGCGGAAACATAAATCCGAGTATTACAGCAGGAATAACAGCAAGGGCCATCTTCCACGGCTTAACGCCATACCAGAGAACAATCACTGCTGCGAAAATAATTGCCGCTGCAGTTGTGAACCACCATTTGTATGCAAACATTATATACCAGAAACCTGAAGTGTCAGCAGACTTCCCCCAGTTTGCAAATACAAGTATGGCAACCATTGAACCAAAGTATATAATATCTTTCCACAAAGGACGGGCAACCTCAGGCTCAGACATATACATGGCAGCCTTAACTTTAGCCTGCTCCTCATGCCTGAATATAAAATGCATAATTGCGCCGATGACTATGCTGAACAACACAGCACCGACAGCTCGTGCAATACCGATGTCCATACCGATAACTCTTGCAGTAAGTATAATCGCAAGTACATTGATTGCAGGACCTGAATATAAAAATGCAATAGCAGGACCTAAGCCCGCTCCCATGCGATATATCCCGGAGAAAAGAGGGAGAACTGTACATGAACATACTGCAAGCACCGATCCCGAAACTGAGCCCACACCATAAGCAACGAACTTATTGGCTGTTGGCCCTAAATACTTCATTACAGCTTCCTGCCTCACAAAGACCCCGATAGCTCCCGCTATAAAAAAAGCAGGTATAAGGCAGAGGAGCACATGCTCCTGCGCGTACCATTTTGTCAGGTATAGCGCTTCGAATATTGCATTGTCAAACCTGTCTGATCCCACAGGCATATAATATAAAGCGAGGAAAAACCCGCCGATTATTAAAAGCGGTTTCCATTCATCTTTCCAGAACATTTATTCCTCCATCTGGTATGTTTGATCCCCATTAAGGGATAGTGATTATTTAATATTTGTCAGTTGGTAAATAAGCCAAGTTAGGCCAAAAAAAATCACCACCCGTTCCACCAGCATCTGCATATATTCCGTTTTCCAATCATAACGGTACTCCTGATTACTTTGCTGCTCTTGTCCTGCAGCAGCTTAAAATTTCAACCTGGGTTTTGGTATTGCTTTCAATAACATCTTCAATGCAGCTAATAAAGTTGAGAATACATGGGGTTTTAAGACTGTAAAATACAGTTGTCCCCTTTTTTTCATCTTCAACTATCCCCGCGTTTTTCAGTACGCTTAGATGCTTTGAGACAGTTGAAGTATCAGCTCCGATCATTTCTGTAAGTTCACCAACAGCTCTTGGCTGTTTATTAAGCATATCTACAATGAATAATCTGCTGGGGTGTGCTAGGGCTTTAATGATATTCGCTCTTGCCTCATAAAGCTTAATTTCATTCTGATTCATATTATACCTTTTCTTATATGGCAATTTAGCCAAATAAGAAATATAAGTCAATATTAATTCAACAAATCCGTCTGATAATTCAAACTCCAATCCTGCCGCATTTTAAAATTGAATCGAGGCTAAACTCTAAACTGGTTCTGTACGACCTTCAGCGGCTGGCATACACACCCTCTTCCTCATGTGTAATACCTGTGTTAAACAATGGTAAAGCCTGTGCAGCGCCTATGCTGCTCCTGTGCAAAGCCTGTGTAGCGTCTGAAAACTTGACAACATGTTCAGTTTGTTTATATATTAAAAATTTAATAAAAAATTAAAGTATAAAAAAATTTGCTTAATATTTAGAATCTAACTTACGAAATAAACTATAAATTAGCGCTAAACAGCAGTACCCGGGCTGCTGAAAACAACAAATTTTATCGAATAGGAAGGTAAAAAAAATGGCAGATGTCAGATTGAATCCCGTATTTGAGGCTTTTAAAAAACAGATAGGTGATCTCGTTTTTTATGAGTACAATGGAAAAACCAGGGTAAGACGAAAAGGTATACCAAAAAACCCTAAAACAGCAAAGCAGGTTCTTGTACGCAATTCATTAGCAGAACTTGTACGCGACTGGGCATCCATGAACGGGATCATGCACATGGGATGGCAGGCATGGGCATCGAAGAAAAAAAGAAAAGGTAACAATGCCTACTCAAGTGAGAATTTTGATAAGCAGAGAGCAGGCGAACCGGTTGAGCTTTTTAAACAGCTCGGCACTCTAAAGCTTTCTACATTCAGTGCACTACCCGGACAATCAGGTGAAATAACATGTTCATTTGAAATTACAGGTGGAAGTTCAAACCGCTTCATTAACTTCTTTACCAAAAGACGTGACAGTGAAACTGAATATGAAGGTTTTACAATGCACAGCAGCGGGATATCTCCTGAATCCCCCTTCTCAATAAACGGGCTGATACCCGGAGCGGAATACTTTGTCTATGCGGCAGTCACAGATGCTGAATATGACAACGCCACTGAAGTCTCCGCCTCGCAGGGTGTTATATGCACAGCCGGTAACTGAAACAATGACCCTGCGTGGCAGCTCCTTAATCTTGTTAAACTTTTCATGGATGTCTGCACATGCGGGGAGTAAACAACATCAGCCTGTATCCCGCTAAACTTCACAGCATAACAGGGGACTAAAGCGGGATGCAGGCATTCTATAAAAACAGGAGTATATTGATGGCAAAAATAGAATTAAACCCCAAAAGGAATATAGATGAAATCAGAAAGAGGCTCCCTGATTTTATAATATACAAGAGGTTTGGCCAGTATTATATCCGTAAAAAACCGGTAAAAAAAGATATTGATGATACTGAAGATATACCGGATTGTATGCGCTCCATCGTAACATCATACAAAACCGGGAAAAAGAAATAGAGTATGAGCGCCCTGTATACAAACTGCCGGGCGCTCATTTCTTTTATAAAAACCGCTGAAAAATATGGCAGGAGCCCTGAGATTTTGATTAAAACTCAGCACTATGGCGCAATACAATATAATCCCGACGTGCCGGCCTATACTGTTAACCTTAATTGAGTCAGGCGCACATCCAGCTCCTTTTCATTATGAGCGAAATTTTCAGTATTCAGCAGTATTTACAGATCACCTGCATACAAGCCTGTAGCCCACTCCCGGCTCTGTAATTAAATACTCCGGTTTTGCAGGATCATCCTCAATCTTTTTCCTTAGCTGTAGTGCATATACCCGCAGGTAGCTTGTGTCAGGCTGGGAATTGATACCCCAGAGATCGTCTATAATCTGGTTATGGGTCAGTACCTTACCCGCATTCTGTGCAAGAAGTTTAAGGAATGAGTATTCGGTTGGTGTAAGTTTTATCTCTTCACTGTTTTTCAGAACAATACGCCTGGCAAAATCAATTGTAAGATTACCGGTTATAAATACTCCGTCATTACCTTCAGGGATGCTATGACGCATGGCCGCCCTTATCCGTGCCAGCAGTTCCCCCATACTGAACGGCTTGGTGAGATAATCATCTGCGCCTGCGTCGAGGAGATCGATCTTATCTTTTTCGGAATTTTTGACAGAGAGTACAATTACCGGTGTTTTACTCCACTCTCTTATATCTTTTAGTGTGCTCAGACCATCCCTGTCAGGCAGGTTAAGATCAAGAATAATCAGATCGGGCCTGGACATGGCAACCTGCTGCACCCCTTCCTGAGATGTTGTAGCCTCTTTCACATTATACCCGTGAGCTTCAAGACTCAGCCGGAGCATCCTCCGTATCTGTGTCTCATCATCGATAATCAGTATTACAGGACCGTCACTCATCAGTCACCTTCATTTAATTCCAATGGTATCGTTATTATAAACTCAGCGCCCCCTGCACCCCGATTCCGGGCAATAATATTTCCGTTGTGCGCTTCTACTATGGCACGGCAGATAGATAACCCAAGGCCTGTTCCGCCCGGCCCTGATGTGGCACCACGGAGGAACCTGTCGAACAGATTCGGAATTTCACCCGGNNTGACAGCAATAACATAATTATTATCATCTGCCATGGCACTTATTTTAATCTCTATACCGGCCGGTGTATGAATTACAGCATTATAAACAAGATTGATAATGGTCTGTTCCATTAATACAAAATCACAATTGATCATAGGCAGATTATCAGCAATGTCAATTAAAACTTTATGATCATCCAGTTCCCCTTCAAGGGTCTTAATAACGAGATTAACCAGATCATTAATATCGTGTTCATGAATTTCAAGTTTCATCATCCCGGCTTCAAGCCTGCTCATATCAAGAAGATTGTCAACGAGTCTGTTCATCCTGCTGCTTGCCCTGCACAGCTCCTTTAGAAGTGCATTCCGTATATCAGGTTTTGAGCTGACTACATCATCAAGAAGGCTGCTGGCTGCGCCTGTTATTGTTGTAAGAGGTGTACGCAGTTCATGTGAAATCGAGTCAAGCAGAATCCTGTAGATACGTTCTGATTCCATTATCAGCTGTGTCTTTCTGCTTCCTGCTGAAAGAATTTCACGTTCTATTCTTATGGATATCTGATAGAGAATTCCGGTCAGAAAACTATTCTGTTCATAACTTAACTCCTTACCATCATCTCTTCTTAAACATATAACACCTATTATATGCCCCCCGGCATTAAGCGGGATAAACAGACCTTCGGCCTGGGAGAGTGTATCTGTTCCGGTACCTGCCTGTTTTCTGTTTTTAACAACCCATTCTGCAACGCCCTTCATGTTTTCATCAGGATCAAGAGAACTTCCTCTGTGTGCGTCCGGCATAAGCTTACCGGTATCATCAGTCAATATAAAAGCTGTCTTCGCGCCAAGCTGCTCTTCAATATACTCTGCCGAAATTTTTATTATACCTTCAATATCAGTGGCACCTCCAAGCATTATTGAAAAATCATAAAGCTCTGTAATCCGCTTTTCACGCAGAGTAAGAGCCCACTCCTTTTCACGCAGTTTTGAAGTAAGCCCCCCGACTATAAATGCTATAACAAAGTATGTTGTAAACATCGCGATGTCTTCAATACGGGCAATTCTGAAAGTCAGTATGGGAGGAATAAAAAGAAAATTCCAGGCAATTGAACTTAGCAATGCTGCTACAAAAACAGGGATTCTTTCAATAACCATTGCAATTGCTGTAATATAGAGAAGATATATTAAAGCAATTGTCCAATATCCGGTGAGGTTTACTACAACTAGATTTAAAAGCGTAATCAGAACAACTGATGCAACAGATAAAATATAATGATTAATATTTTTTAGACTGAATCCTCTAAAAGGCCTGAACTTCTGCGGAACAACTTCAGGCTGTGTAACAATATGCACCTCTGTATCACCGCTGACTTTCAGAAGACGCTCAACAATATTACCCCCTTTAAAAAAATCCGACAGCCTCCGGCGGAGCGGTTTGCCGATTATAATCTGGGAAATATTTCTATCCTTTGCAACCCTGATAAGTCCTTTAACAATATCCTCATCTGTTATTGAGATTACTTCAGCTCCAAGCTCCCGTGCCAGGTTGAGATTTTTCTTAAGAGTGTAGATATCAGCATCTGACAGAGTTTCCTTCTTTTCTATATAAAGTGCAACCCATGCGGCCTTCTGATTGAAAGCCATCCTCCGTGTCCACCTTATGAGGTATTCCGAGTACGGGCTCGGGCTCACGGCCACAAGGAGCCGGTCTCCGGCTTTCCACGGGCCAGCTATTCTGTTCTGCTGCATATAATCGCGCATATCATTGTCAACAGCCCTTGCTACAAAATTGAGCGCCATTTCCCGTAATGCTGTAATATTACCCTTCCGCAAGAATCTTTTTACAGCGACATCAGCCCTTTCAGGAATATAAACTTTACCCTCTGACAGCCGTTTAAGGAGTTCTTCCGGCGAAATATCTATCAGTTCAATTGAGTCAGCCCTGTCAATAATTGAGTCAGGTACAGTCTCATGGACTTTTATACCTGTAATCTGCTCAACAACATCCGACTGACTTTTAATATGCTGCACGTTGACAGTAGTATAAACACTAATCCCCCGATCAAGGAGTTCAATTACATCATTATACCGTTTTGAATGCCGCATCCCTTCAGCATTTGTATGGGCAAGTTCATCTACCAGTACCACTTGAGGTTTTCTCTCCAGAACCGCATCTATATCAAAGTCTTCAACAGGTATTCCATGATAATCGAGCTTAAGGCGCGGAACAACTTCAAGCCCGGAAATCAGATCATCAGTCTCTCTGCGGCCGTGTGTTTCAACGTAGCCTGCTATAACATCAACGCCATCATCTTTGAGTTTGTGTGCCGCTTTAAGCATGGCAAAGGTCTTGCCAACACCGGCAGACATTCCGAAAAACAATTTCAGTTTTCCCCTGTTTTCCTTGTCCTCTATATATTTAATAGCCTTCAGAAGTTCATCCGGATCTGTTCGTAATTCCTCTTTCATTTTTTTACCTCCAGGCCATCAAGCTCAATATTAAGTTTAAGGACATTGACATGCCTTGTACCATAATAACTTAACTGCCTTTCACTGTATTTTCCAACCAGCGCCACAATACGATCTGTATTAATATTACGCGCTGACGCAATACTTTCACACTGAAGCAGGGCTGCTTCAACTGATATATGAGGATCAAGGCCGCTCGCTGACGAAAAAAGGAGGTCAGAAGGTATTATTTCATTGTTCTTCATCCCATACTCATTGCGGTTTATACCGGCTATCTTAATTATACCGGATATAAACTTATCGTTTGTCTGCCCCAGATTACTTCCCCCGGAACTTGAAGAATCGTAATAAACTGACGAAGGCCTTCCGTGAAAAAATCCCGGTCCAATAAAAAGCTGCCCTATCAATTCAGAGCCTATTACTCTCCCCTCTTTAATTATAATGCTCCCGCCGGCTTTATCCCTGAAAAAAAGATAACCAATACCTGTTACTGTCAGGGGATATATTACTCCACAGAACAGCGTATAAAGGAACAGGCATAGAACTGTTATTCTTAACTGTTTCATAAACTCACCTTCAGCATAGCTAAAATAATATCTATTATTTTAATACCCGCGAATGGAATTACTATACCCCCGAAGCCATATATAAGCAGATTTCTGCGAAGTAGTGCTGATACAGATGTAACACTGTAGTTAACACCTTTAAGTGCTACGGGTATTAATGCCGGGATGATCAGAGCATTAAAAATAACAGCGGATAGTACAGCCGATTCAGCACTCCCCAGATTCATGATATTAAGCACATTCAGTCCCGGATATTGCACTGCAAAAATCGCCGGAATAATTGCGAAGTACTTGGCAATATCATTTGAGATACTGAATGTTGTAAGCGCTCCTCTGGTAATAAGAATCTCCTTGCCTATTTCAACTATATCAAGTAATTTAGTTGGTGAAGAATCGAGATCAATCATATTTGCCGCTTCACGCGCTGCCTGTGTCCCAGCGTTCATGGCAACAGCAACATCAGCCTGCGCCAGGGCCGGTGCGTCATTTGTTCCGTCACCAATCATGGCCACCATATTGCCCTGTTGCTGAAACTTCCTTATTATCTGTAGTTTTGATTCAGGTTTTGCCTGCGCCACAAAATCATCCAGGCCAGCTTCTGCTGCTATTGATGCAGCAGTGAGATGTGTATCGCCTGTAATCATTATAGATTTTATCCCGATCTTCCGGAGCTGGGCAATCTTTGCTGCAATTCCTGATTTAACTATATCTTTAAGCCGGATCACTCCCAGAACAGATACACCTCTTATCACAACAAGAGGTGTATCACCCGCCATACTTACACTGTCTACCGCATTATACACCGCTTCCGGGACTTTTAATCCCTTAGCGGCAACAACCCCTTCAATTGCCTGCATTGATCCTTTGCGCACCTCGGTTCCATTCATATTGATACCGCTCATGGCTGATTCAGGCGTAAAAGGGACAAAGGTGGAGCCATCAGGCTGGCGTATATCCCTTCCATGTATACCCAGTTCTTTTTTTGCAAGGACAACAATGCTTCGACCTTCCGGTGTTTCATCAGCGAGGGACGCATACATTGAAGCCTGCATCAGATCAATTCTGTCTATATTATCTGAAGGTATAAATTCACTAGCCATCCTGTTCCCCAGTGTTATTGTACCTGTTTTATCGAGTAGAACAACATTGACGTCCCCCGCAGCCTCTATTGCACGGCCGCTCATGGCTATAACATTATGCTGAAGTACCCTGTCCATCCCAGCAATACCTATTGCAGGGAGGAGTCCGCCGATAGTTGTAGGCATAAGGCATACCAGAAGCGCCACAAGCACAGGGATGCTTATGGTGATATTCATATATCCGGCAAAAGCCGGGAGAGTAATTACTACTACTATAAAAAGTACTGTCAGGGAAACGAGGAGAATATCCATTGCAATCTCATTTGGGGATTTCTGCCTTTTTGCGCTTTCTACCATTTTTATCATACTGTCCAGGAAGGATTCACCTTCATTAACTGCGATCCTTATCTTTATAATACCTGATAAAAGTTTTGTACCGCCGGTAACACCGCACCTGTCTCCACCAGACTCCCTTATCACAGGCGCAGACTCTCCTGTTATAGCTGATTCATCCACAAGTGCAGTTCCCTCAATAATATCACCGTCACCAGGAATTATCTCACCCTGCTTTACAATCACAATGTCATTTTTTTTAAGTATAGACGCGCTGACGCTCTCTTCTCTTCCTCCTGATGCAACTCTTGTTGCTTTTAGCTGACTCTTTGTGCTTTTCAATGATTCAGCCTTTGCTTTACCTTTAATCTCTGCAAGAGCTTCAGCAAAGTTAGAGAAAACAACCGTGAACCAGAGCCAGACAGTTACATGAAGTGTCAGATAAAAATTTCCACCGGAAACAATGCTTTTCGTGAAATAAAATGTGGTAATAAAAGCGCAGATCTCCACAATAAGCATTACCGGATTTTTCCTCAAAGTCAGGGGGTTAAGCTTTTGAAAAGACGCCCTGACAGCTGGAATTATATATTCTTTACTTAACATATTCATCGCTTTCACCTCAGAATAAGACTCCCTGTTTCATAAACAGGTGTTCAAGAAAAGGTCCAAGAGTAATCACAGGAAAAAAAGTCAGCGCACCCATGATAATAATCACGCCTGATACTATAACTATAAAAAGTATCCCGGTTGTGGGGAATGAAGCGCTGCTATCAGGTACAGTTTTTTTAACCGCCAGTGAGCCTGCAATGGCAAGTGCAGGAATAACTGTTGCAAAGCGCCCCGCAAGAAGAGCAGCCGACAGCGTCAGGTTATAAAAAAGTGTATTACTGTTCAGGCCCGCGAAAGCTGACCCGTTATTCCCCGCAGTTGAAAAATACGCGTAGAGGATCTCGGACAATCCGTGAGCTGATTTATTGTTAAGCCCGGAGAGTCCACTCTCTGATGAAACGGCGATTGCAGATAATAACACCGCAGTAATCATGGGGAGAAGAAGGGCAGTGACAGATATCGTCATCTCTCTGGGCCCCAGTTTCTTACCAAGAAATTCAGGTGTCCGCCCCACCATTAGCCCCGCGATAAACATCGAAAGAATAATATAGAATATGAAACCGGCGAACCCGACTCCGGCTCCTCCATAAATCACTTCGCCTATGCCCATATTGAAAAGCTGAACCATTCCCGAAAGGGGCATATAGCTGTCATGCATGCTGTTTACACTTCCATTCGAAGTTGCTGTTGTTGACTGGCTCCATAGCGCCGACCACATAACACCAAACCTTGTTTCCTTCCCCTCCATGTTATGCGTATAAGCTATCCCTGAATCATTTATCACCGGATTGATACTATTCTCTGACCACAACATAATTGCCAGGCCAGCCAGGAAAAGAAGAGTCATAGTAAGAAAGATTGCTCTCCCCTGTTTTTTGTTATTTATCATACTGCCAAACATAAAAACAAAGCCTATGGGAATTATCAGTATAGATATATTTTCCATAAGATTTGATATAAATGTCGGATTCTCAAATGGATAGGCGGAATTCACACTGAAAAAACCTCCACCATTAGTGCCGAGCTGCTTTGTAGCGATCTGCGAAGCCGCTGGACCAAGTGGTATAAGCTGTCTGCCCCCCTCCAGGGTTTCAGCTGTGATGTATTGCTGAAAAGACTGTACAACTCCCTGAGACATCAGAATTACTGAAGTTAAAATTGATAACGGAAAAAGAATATACAATACGGAACGTGACAGATCCACCCAGAAATTTCCGATTGTTTCAGACTCCTTCCGCATAAAACCTCTGATTAATGCAACTCCCGCAGCCATACCTGCTCCTGCTGAAAGAAAATTCTGCACAGTGAGCCCGATCATCTGGGTAAAATAACTCATTGTATTCTCACCGCCATATCCCTGCCAGTTGGTATTTGTCGCAAAAGATATAGCGGTATTGAGCGCGGAGTCCCATTTAACCCCGGCAAAACCCTGCGGATTAAAAGGAAGCAGATTCTGTAAAAGCTGAATCAAAAAAAGGACTGCAATCCCGGTAAATGTGAACAGTGTAAAGGCAATGCCATAGGTCTTCCAGTTCATCTCTGACGACTCATCAATACCACTGAGTTTATATAATCCGGTTTCAATAGGTCTGATTATCGGGGTAATAAATGTTTTTTCACCGGAATAAATTCTCTTCATATACACTCCGGTTAAAACAGATATCCCGAATGTTATTAATAGAAAAACCGTCAAAGCTGTAAT
>DINC01000107.1:27803-27978 GCA_002425885.1 Spirochaetia bacterium UBA5550
CATTCATTTTTTATCTCCGTCATGAATATGATATACATATTTTTTACCAATTATGCAATTTATACATGGTGAAGATACAATACATCAGAGTTTAATTTGCGTGAAAATAAAATCAATCCGCGTTAAGATTCCGTTAATATTTCCTCATAATGCAAAAATTATTATTAATTAGATT
>DINC01000107.1:28052-30189 GCA_002425885.1 Spirochaetia bacterium UBA5550
ATTTTATGAAAAATAAAAAAAGACTAATAGGCAGAATATCCCCGGTTCAGCAGTTCATAGCAAGCTTTCTCTTTCTTATCCTTGCTGGTTCATTACTGCTGCAACTCCCCTGGGCAACGGTAAATGGTATATCATTTATAGACTCCCTCTTCACATCAACATCAGCTGTTTGTGTTACAGGTCTCATTGTACTTGATACAGGAAAGGATTTTACATTCGCAGGACAGGCAATTATTCTTCTCCTTATACAGTTCGGCGGACTGGGTTTTATGACATTTACCATCGGAATATTTTCGATGTTCGGCGGCAGCTTTTCACTTAAATGGAGATTTGCCTTCGGTGAAATATATAATGAGGTAGCGATAATTCCCCCGTCACAGATCTAAAAGAAGATAATTTTATATACTGTAGTTATTGAATCAACCACCTCTGTTATTCTTTTTTCTCAATTCATCAGGCAGTTTAGTTTCAATGATTCCTTATGGTTCTCTATTTTTCACTCTGTATCCGCATTCTGTAACGCCGGCTTTTCAACTTTCTCCGACAGCCTGATACCTTTTCAGGATAATCCTATTATAATATTATCAATATCGANNGATCTTAAAAAAAAGAAAAGACTCTTCAGGCAGTTTTCTCTACATTCAAAAATTGTATTAACATCAACACTTGTTCTTTTATTCACCGGGGGAGTGATGTTCCTTTTCCTTGAATGGAATTATATAATGAAAGGTAATTCTCTGTCTGAAAAAATTCTTACATCGTGGTTTCAGTCTGTCACATGCCGTACTGCTGGTTTTAACAGTGTAGATACTGGAGCCCTGAGACACAGCACTCTTGCAGTGATGATGCTTTTAATGTTCATCGGAGGCTCTCCGGGTTCAATCGCGGGGGGGATAAAAACAACTACTTTCGCTGTAATTGCGGGGATGGTAATATCTAAATTCAAAGGGACCCGTCAGGTTATATTCTGGGACAGGTCTATAAATGAAGACATGATAAATAGAAGCATGACCCTTGTAATTCTGGCATTCATTTTTATTTATGTATCAACTATTTCTCTTCTTTCAATGCATTCATTCGATGATAAAAATTCGTTTCTCCAGGTTATATTTGAAGTAATATCAGCATTCGGAACCGTTGGCTTATCAACAGGCATAACACCGAAGATTCCCGACACCGGCAAACTTCTTCTTTCTCTTGTCATGTTTGTCGGCCGTGTGGGACCATTTGCGATTATTACAGCACTGACAGTAAGTAAAAAGAGAATAGATATAGAAACCGCTGAAGAAAATATAATGATAGGATAAAGTGATGAAAAAATTTGCAGTAATAGGCCTTGGAAACTTCGGCATGAACATTGCAAAAAGTCTTGTCGAAAACAATTGCGAAGTTCTGGGGATCGATATAGACAGAAACACCATTGAGAAAGCAAAGGATTTTCTGACTTATGGTATTACCGGAAACCCGGCTAATAAGGCTATCCTTAATTCTCTCGGCATTAATGAGTATGACGCTGTTATACTCAGCATAGGACAGGAGATGGTATCAAGCATTCTTATTTCACTATATCTGAAGGAGATTGGCGTAAAAAAAATTATAGCAAGGGCCATATCCGAAGATCATGAAAAGATTCTTAAACAGCTCGGTGTGGACACAGTGATATTCCCTGAAAAGGATATGGCTGTACGGTTAGGCAAGGCAATATCCATGAGAAACGCTGTTGATTATCTCCCGTTAAGTGAAGAGTATGCCATTGTTGAAATAACACCACCACCCAGTTTTATCGATAAAAACATAAGGGAGTTAAGCATCGGAGCAAGATTCAGGTGTCAGATACTGGGCATTAAAAATATTGCTGATGAACATGTAACCGAAACTAATCCTCAGCATACAATAATAGCTCCAAATGCTGATGAGATAATTCATGATGGGAATATTCTTATAGTCCTCGGGAAAACTACAGCAATTGAGAGAATGCAGAGGATGGGATAACTTCACCCTTAAAGTAAATATTCGATAAACTATTCAATCCCCGGATTATTTCCTGCCGGTAAAATTTTTCAGTTATCCTATAGCAGGTTACGATTGAATCAGTTATCAATGTCATCTCCGCGCAGGCGGAGATCCATAATTTTAA
>DINC01000107.1:30306-31913 GCA_002425885.1 Spirochaetia bacterium UBA5550
TCATTCGTGAAATGCTATAAACATAACATCAACCCGGATGTGAACCCCACTCCGTAAATTTAACATTACCGAAATTTTATGACGCATGTTCCTCGTTGACACATACCTGCTCCCCAAATCTATTACATAAATGTAANNTAACGCCATTTCAGTCAGAGGGTTTCATGAAAAAGTATTTATGTCTATCAGCCGGGATAATAATTATTCCATTGTTCTCAGTGATTTTTTTATATCAGCAGATTATTATAGGGCTGGCCCTCACAACTGCCGCGTCTCTTTTCAGCATATACTATCTTTTCAGGAAACACTCCGGAGAGATTATAATATTAATGAATACTGCTGCTGAAATTAAAAAAACTCTGGGGAAGTTCAATTACGAAGTTCAGGCTGCATCAAGTAAAATTGCATCTGTATCTCAGCAGCTTGGTATTACATTTGAAGAGAATAATTTATGCGCCGCAGAATTATTTGATAAGACAAAAGAAATGACCGAACTGAACAGGAGAGTCTCTGCTGATATAAAAGTGGTTCTTGACGCTGAGGTTGCGCTGATGAAAATGATCGAGAAGTCAGGAACCGCAGCAGTGGAGATGGCAGAACTGGGTACGCAGTCTGGAGAACTGATAAACAAAAACCTTGATTCCATTCTTGCGATCATCAGAACGATAGATGACATCAGGAACACTACAGATGAAACAGCGAAGTATATGAAAAAGCTTGAAGATACATCAGGGCAGATCATCTCCATCCTGGAGTCTGTTGAAAATATATCGAAACAGACAAATCTCCTTGCGCTGAATGCTGCAATAGAATCCGCCCGTGCGGGGACATCGGGAAAAGGCTTCGCTGTAGTTGCGGATGAGATCGGCAAGCTTTCAATAGATACAGGCGATGCTGTTAAGAATGCCAATGCACTTATATCCGGCATCAGAAAAGAGATTGCCGATGTTTCAATGGTCATCGCAGCTAATACGTCAAACGTGGCAAAAGGTGTCAGGATGTCCCGCACTATCGAGAACGGCCTTGAGCAGATAAGGGAATACTCAGGTAAAGTCAGCTTCATGATCAATGAGATTGGTGATAAGACTGCAACAGAACTAAAGCTGGGGCATAAAATTGAAACCATGGCAGGAGACATCGGCAATCTGATGCAGCAGTCAGAGAGAAGTGTTATCTCTGTTTACGATTCAGCTCATACACAGAAGCATAACATGCTTGAACTTTCAGACATGAGCCGTCACCTCTCTATAGCTTCCGATTCTCTTGCCGCACTCTTCGACAGTTCCTCAATTTCAGGCAAAATATACATGACACCGGAAATGAAAGAGAAAATAACTAAAGCTTTTGATATAATGAACAGGGAGATAATATCCGCTGAAGCAATAAAAACAAAAGATCAGAATGAACACAGGGTACTGCTGGATCGATTAATTAAAAAACACAGCTTCATAGAGGCGGCATGGACCAATGATACAAAGGGGCGTTTTATAGTATCTATCCCTGAAGCAGGTATCGCAAATGCAGGAGCCAGGGAATGGTTTAAAAAAAGTATTACGGGGGAGAATTACACTTCAGGTGTTTATATCTCCGCCATTACAAAGACCCCC
>DINC01000104.1:0-16911 GCA_002425885.1 Spirochaetia bacterium UBA5550
AGTTATTTTTTTTAAAAAATAAAACACCTGATTAAATCAGGCTTAATTATTATAAAAAAAATATTTATTCTGGCACACAAAGTGCATTATTAATAAATGCTAACATATTTATAGAAGGAGTCTTACAGTGGTATTAAAGAAAACCGAAATAAAAAAAGCCGAAGGAAAACTTGGTGTTCTTATTCCCGGCCTTGGCGCGGTGAGTACAACATTCATCGCAGGAGTTATGATGATTCGTAAGGGGCTGAACAAGCCTGTTGGTTCATTGACCCAGATGGGAAAAATCAGGGTTGGTAAAGGTGACGACGCTAAAGATATCGATATTAAAGATTTTATTTCTCTCGTTAACCTTAAGGATATGGAATTCGGCGGATGGGATATATTTGAAGACAGCGCCTATGAATCAGCAATGAACGCTCAGGTTCTCACAAAAGATGACCTGAATTCAGTAAAAGATGAGCTTTCAAAGATTAAACCATGGAAAGCGGTATTCAACAAAAAATATGTTAAAAACCTTGACGGAAAATGTGTAAAAGAAGCTCCAACCTACTGGGATCTCGCGCAGATGGTTAAAGATGACATTACAAAATTCAAGGAAGAGAAGAAGCTCGACAGAATGGTTATGGTATGGTGCGGAAGTACAGAGATATACCAGCAGGTGGTCCCCGGCGTACACGACACTCTTGCAAACTTTGAAAAAGCACTCAAAGAAAGCCACCCGTCTATCGCGCCCAGTATGATATACTGCTACGCAGCACTTGACATGGGTATCCCTTACGCAAACGGTGCGCCTAACCTCTGTAACGACATACCTGCTTTCTGGGAACTTGCGGATAAAAACAGAGTCCCAATGGGCGGTAAAGACTTCAAAAGCGGCCAGACATTCATGAAGACTCTTCTCGCACCGGGACTTAAATCAAGAATGCTCGGTATGACAGGATGGTATTCAACAAATATACTTGGAAACAGAGATGGAGAGGTTCTCGATGATCCCGATTCATTTAAGTCCAAGGAAGTAAGTAAGCTTTCAGTTCTTGAGCAGATACTTCAGCCGGAAGAATACCCGGATCTCTATAAGGATTTCTATCACAAGGTAACTATCAACTACTACCCTCCGCGCGGAGACAACAAAGAGGGATGGGACAATATCGACATCTTCGGATGGCTTGGGTACCCGATGCAGCTTAAAGTGAACTTCCTCTGCAGGGACTCAATTCTTGCAGCACCTATAGTTCTTGACCTTGTTGTATTCTTTGACCTTGCACAGAGAGCGGGACTTACAGGGAACCAGGACTGGCTTTCATTCTACTGGAAAAGCCCTATGCATACACCTGACGAAGATCCGGAACACGACCTCTTTGTTCAGCTTATGAAACTCAAAAACACACTGAGATGGCTTATGGATGAAGCACCTGTTACTTATCTCGGATCTGAGACATATAACTAAGAAGAATAAATCTTAACAATAAAAAAGGCTGCCCTTACAGGCGGCCTTTTTTATTTATATCTATCTATGGAGGGGTATTAATCATCCTCCATCTCTATCTTCCATACTTCCCATACTTTACCAACAAGATCCGGTCCGGGTTTAAGTGTCATTTTACCAGGTCTCCATCCTGATGGAGTTGCCTCTGTACCTTTGCTGTTTCGGACATGCTGGAATGCCTGCAGCTGTCTGATTGTCTCCTTAACATTTCTGCCAACCGGAGGTGTCAATACTTCGTATCCCTGGATAATTCCGTCAGGGTCAATTATGAATCTCCCCCTTGTTTCCACTCCTCCAATCTCATCGTAGATACCGTAAATAGTACCCACTTTACCACCTGCATCTGAGAGCATGGGGAATGGCACACCGCCTTTAACCATCTTTGACAACTCATTATCATTCCACATCTTGTGAACAAAAATACTGTCAACGCTCATTGAAAAAACTTCCACACCGAGTTTCTGAAATTCAGGATATTTACCGGCAACTGCCGATACCTCGGTTGCTCAAACAAAGGTGAAATCACCGGGATAGAAACAGAGTACAACCCATTTCCCCAGGTAATCTGAAAGCTTCATGCTGATAAATTTGCCGTTATGATACGCCGGCGCTGTAAAATCGGGCGCCTTCTGCCCTACCTTAATCATGGGAACCCCCTTCTCAGTTTTTTTCTCCTCCGGGCCACCTGTAATAACAGGCTCTTTCTCTTCATCAGAAGAAGCGCCAACAGGACGGGCGCAGCCTACTTTAAGTTCTTCAGGCATTTTTTACCTCCGGATTTAATTTCTTCTCATGAGTGTAATACACATCATGAATTATCAACAATATAGATGCTCTTACTGTTTTTTCATAATCTTTTTTGATAAATATACAAAATAAAAATTCTGGCATGATTCCGCACACCATCATTGCATATTGCATAAAATGTCTTTTAATAACATTGCAAAATGCAATATAGTTTCCGCCTAAAAACCATATCCGCCATATTACAGGAGCAAAATAAACAGTATAACCGCTTCATAAACACCGTTTAACTCCGTTTTTAGTCCCGCAAAACACTTTATTAAGAATAAATATCTCTCAAAACCATTTTATTTATCCATTCACCAACTTATTTCTAAGATTTTATAATATGGCATAATTATTGCATAATATACTACTATGAACAATGAACTTATAGCTATACCGGTATTTCAGGAACGGGTCTCCCCTCTTCTTGATGAGGCAAGGCGGTTTGCGCTTTTTGAAGTCTGCGACGGTGCCATTATCCAGAAGATAGTTATAAACGTCGATCTCGATACAGACGCAATGAGAATCTGCAAACTTAAAGATATGGGTGTAACTACACTCGTAAGCGGTGCTGTAAGCGGATACCTTTCACGCTTTATCGTTGAAAAGGGATTAAGGCATTATCCCTGGGTAAATGGTAATGTTGATGAAGTTATTGAGTCATATCTCAAAGGGGGTTTGACAGAATGTTTCGGGGGGAAGAGGAGATGCGAAGGGGGACGCAGACGAAGATGCTGTATCAACTATAACAATGAAACTTTAATAAATAATATCGATAAGGAGAATACAGAATGAAAATTGCAATATCTACAGAGGGAACGGAGCTCACTGACAAAATGGACACACGTTTCGGAAGGGCAAAAGGATTCGTTATCTACGATACTGAATCAGGCAAAGCCGAATACATTGATAACAAGCAGAATCTTGAGTCTGCGCAGGGTGCGGGTATTCAATCTGCAAGAACAGTAATTGATGCCGGTGCAGAAGCATTAATCACCGGGAACGTCGGTCCTAAAGCATTTACAACTCTTAACAGCGCAAAAATTGATATATATCTTTTCAACGGCGGAACCATCAACGATGCAATAACAGCTTTTAAAGATGGTAAACTTACAAAAACAACTGACTCCAATGTTGAAGGTCACTGGTAGGAATTCTCACCCGTTTATCGGGGAGCCGGATATATAATATATTGAAGAGGGTTCTTCAATTCCGGCTCTCCAATTTTTAAAAATTAAACAGGGATAATAATGATAAAAAGAGTAACAGTAATTTGCGAAAACAGTGTTCAGACGTCGCTCCCTGTAATTGGTGAACACGGGCTTTCATTCTACATTGAAGGTAATGAGGGCTCAACGGTTTTTGACACGGGACAGGGCCTGGGGTTCATGAACAACATGAAAATATTAGGGAAGAGCTTCTCAGCAGTACAGAGAGTTATTCTGAGCCACGGACATTATGATCACACAGGGGGGCTCCTCCCGTTATTAAAGGAACGCAAAGAAAAGACACCGGTTTATCTGCACCCTTCAGCTTTTTTTGAGAAGGGCGCACTCATGCCGGACGGAAACATGAGAAACATCGGCTTCCAGTTTGCGAAAGAGGAGTACGAAAAAAACGGCGCTGAATTCAGAGAAATTTCGGGCTTCACAAAGATCGATGAATCGATTGCAGCCATTTCCGCCATCAGCCATCCTGATGGATGGAGAGCCTGGGACACAAGGCTTATGCGGAAAAAAGATGATGCAATTACAGCAGATCCCTTCGAGGACGATCTCTCTCTCATTATAGAAACACCATCCGGACCGGTTGTGCTTCTGGGTTGTGCCCATGCAGGCATAATCGAAATTCTGGATAGTATATCAAAAAAAACGGGATATAAAAGTTTTCATTCTGTTATCGGAGGGACTCATCTCGATTCAGCTCCGGCAGAATATGTTGACAGGTCCATTGATGTTTTAAAAAGTTACAATGTGGAAAAGGTTGCAGTGTCCCATTGCACAGGATTAAGGGTCGCCGCACGTTTTGCTCACGAGTTCAAAGAAAAATTTATAAATGCCTCAGTGGGGCGGATCTTTGAATTCTGATACATCAGGACGGAGATATATGCCATGTTGAAAAGACTTTTTAATTACACACAGTCATTAAAGGGGCGCAGGGCTTCGAAGGAACCGGCTTTTACAGAGCTTTACCCTGCCCTTCAGATAACAAACGGCTGCAACAAACAGTGCAAAGGGTGTCTCAGGTCGGCGAATTCATCCGCATACCACATGAGCCGTACGCAGTTTGAAAAATATCTTGAGGATCTCCGGCAACTGGGCGAGAGCGCACTGCTGAAATATCAGTTTGTTACAGGTGGGGAACCTACAATATGGAATAGCGGCGACATGGATATTGTTGACGCTTTAATATCGATGTTCGACCTGAATCTTATAGAGACAATTTCAATGCCCAGCAACGGCAAGGTCTTTGAAGATATTAATTACACACGTGAATTCTTTAAAAGATTATCTTCACGAATCAGTAAAAAAGCCCTTGTGGGAATAAGCATTTCGGAATACCAGGGTAACCTCAGCGAGTCAGGCTACATTGCGATGGATAACCTCCTGACCGTAAGCCGTGAACCGGGTATGCAGGTAACCCCTATTATCCTTGTGACAATGGCTGTTGATGACAATGTTGACAAGAGGCTTCAAAAAATATATCCCGGCGTTCCGCAACGGGTCGTACCCCTGGCGCCCCTGGGTGATGCTGAAGGGCTTGAAGGACTCTGCCGGGCTCTGTCGCTCACTGGGAATGATAAATCGACCCTGGGGAACTATCTCCCTCATTATAAAAAAGAGGTTATTTCAAAACTCGGAATATCTGAAAGCGATTTTGACATATTTCCCAATTCAGCTATAATTGATCTCTTTTCTCTTTATATTCATGGAGGGGACAGCCCATTTGTTGATGACAAATGGCATTACTGTCTCCCGTATAAAGATGATCCGAAATTTGACCTTTGCAATGTGGGGGAGATGCGTTCAGGCACAATTCCGGATTTTCTTGAAGAGATTGATATTCTTAACTGCATACGGGCTGAAGGTATACTCTCTGCAGTGGATGAACATAAAGATGAACTTTCAGCTGAAACACGTGACAAGCTTGAATATATGCTGAATACGCCGGATCAGAAAGTCTCTGTAGCGTACCGCGGATGTATGGTATGCAAAAAAATGTATGATTACGGAATAATAAAGGAGTTAGTTGATGGAAATAGCAGTAGCAAGCGGTAAAGGGGGAACAGGTAAAACAACTGTTTCTCTTTCACTGGCAACATATTACAGGAGTAAAGGTTTCAAGGTAGCTCTTCTTGACTGCGATGTTGAGGAGCCTAACGCGAACCTTTTTTTGAACGCTGAATTAACAGAGAAGGTTGACTGTAAAATTCTTCTCCCTAAAGTTGATGATTCACTATGTACAGGATGCGGCAAATGCGACGAACTGTGCGAATACAGCGCAATTGTACTGATAAAAGGGAAGCCCCTTGTGCTCCCTGAGATGTGCCACTCATGCGGAGGGTGCGCGCTCATCTGCCCGGAAAAAGCAATAACAGAGATCGAAAGAGTTATCGGAGTTGTTGAGAAGGGGGAAAAAGACGGGATTAAATTCGCAGGGGGAAGACTGAATATAGGAGAGGTGCTCTCCCCGCCGCTTATCGGTGACGTAAAAGAGAACTACCCCGACGAGGAGATCAGGATACTGGACTCCCCTCCCGGCACATCCTGTCCGGTAATTGAATCTGTAAAACGCGCGGACTTTCTTTTACTTGTCGCGGAACCTACACCTTTCGGGCTGAATGACCTTAAATTGGCAGCAGGTATGGGTGACGCATTGGGCCTCCCCTCTGCAGTTGTAATAAACAAAGGGGGAGAGAACGACGGAATGATTATAGAATTCTGTGAATCCGTCGGACTCCCTGTGATTGAATCTATCCCTGACAATAGAACTGTGGCTGAAAAATATTCACGGGGTGACTGCGTTTCAATCATCAGGGAGAATTACAGCGGCAAACTCGAAAAGATTGTTGAACATATCAGACTTAACAGCAGGGAGGCAGCAGTAAAATGATTAAGGAACTTGTAATTATAAGCGGCAAAGGGGGGACAGGTAAAACAAGTATCTCCGGTTCCTTCGCGGCACTTGCTGAAAATAAAGTTATGGCAGACTGTGATGTTGATGCTGCTGACCTTCACATAATAATGAATCACAAAATTTTATCAGATGAATCATTCAGCACAAGCAGAAAAGCAGTGATAGATCCTGATGCCTGTATCGGGTGCGGAAAGTGCGTTGAGCTATGCAGATTCGATGCAATAACTGACGATTTTAAGATTAAAACTTTATCATGCGAGGGGTGCGGGGTATGTGCAGCTTTCTGCCCTGCTGAAGCCATAAAAATGGTTGATCATGAATCCGGTAGATGGTTTGTTTCTGACACAGACAAGGGGCCTCTTGTGCACGCCTGTCTCGGTATGGCAGAGGGTAACTCAGGGAAGCTTGTTGCTCTTCTGAGAAAAAAGGCACGCGCGATAGCAGAGGAGAAAGGATATAATCTTATAATTGTTGACGGCTCACCCGGAACCGGATGCCCTGTTATAGCATCTGTTACAGGGGCCTCTTATCTGCTGATTGTTACAGAACCCACAGTTTCCGGTCTGCACGATTTGAAGAGAGCACTGGAACTTGCAGCACATTTCAGGGTAAAGAGCGGAGTCTGCGTAAACAGGGCTGACATCAATAGCGAAGTAGCTTCAGAGATAGAGGCATACTGCAGCAGCAAAGGGATCAGTTTTCTCGGCACAATTCCTTATGACAAAGATGTAACTTACGCGCAGATTGCGGGGAAAAGTGTTATTGAACATTCGAAGGGACCCGCTTCAGCAGCAATAAAAGAATTATGGAACAGATTAAGCAGTGAAATATTAGTATGACAAGGAGTTATGTAAAATGTCTGACAATTTTGAAAAACATGCATCCTGTTCTCATGGCGCAAAAAACGCCACGAAGGAGGAACAGGAGGCCGCACTTCTCAAGGACAACATGGCTAAAATTAAACACAAGATAATAGTCATGTCCGGGAAAGGGGGCGTAGGTAAAAGTACTGTAGCCACCAATCTTGCAGTTGCCCTTGCGGAGAAAAAATTTAAAACAGGCCTCCTCGACATAGATGTACATGGACCGAGTGTTCCTAAACTACTTGGTGTTGAGGATCAGATGGCCGCAGGGTCCGGGGATAAATCGATTATACCAGTGAAGTATAACGATTATCTCAGCATAATGTCCGTGGGATTTCTTATGCCGGACAGGGACCAGGCTGTGATCTGGCGCGGGCCTCTCAAGTATGGAGTGATCAAACAGTTTCTCACAGATGTTCTATGGGGCGAGCTTGATTACCTTATTGTCGATTCCCCTCCGGGAACAGGTGATGAGCCTCTGTCAATATGCCAGCTTATAGAGAACCCTGACGGAGCTGTCATTGTTACAACACCCCAGGATGTTGCTCTTGTGGACGTCCGTAAATCTGTTACATTCTGCAGACAACTGAAGATGCCGGTAATCGGTGTTGTTGAGAATATGAGCGGATTCGTATGCCCTCATTGCGGCAAGGAGACAGAAATTTTTAAATCCGGGGGCGGAAGGGATATGGCTCACGATATGGGAGTCCCTTTTCTCGGGTCCATACCTCTTGAACCGCGTATCGTTGAAAGCGGCGACGACGGCACTCTTCACCTGAGCACTGCTTCAGCACAGGGGACAAAAGCTCAGCTCAGTTTTATATCAATAGTAGACAATATAATAAATGGAGAAAAAAAATGAAGATAGCAGTACCAGCAGTAAATGGAAAATTATGCATGCACTTCGGGCATTGTGAACAGTTTGTAGTATTTGATATCGACAAAGAAAAAAAGAGCATCACAAGCCAGGAATCACTCACACCACCGCCTCATGAGCCGGGCCTTCTGCCGAAATGGCTTTCGGAGAGAGGGATCAACTTTGTTATAGCCGGGGGTATGGGAGCCCGCGCAGTGACTCTCTTTAAAGAGAGGGGGGTTGACATTGTTACAGGAGCGCCCGCTGGTGATCCTGCTGACATAGTAAAACAGTTCCTCACCGGGACACTTGTAACAGGATCAAATACCTGCGATCATTAAAACCGGTTTAATCTGCCTTAACGGCTCTGGGGAGAGTATTGATTTATCTCTCGCGGAGCCGCTGAGACGCAAAGGATGAATAATAATGAATGGCATAACCGTTTTACTCCACACTGGCGGGCACTGTATTGAAACTTCCGCGAAGAATGAATTCAGAAAGCTGACAAACCTGCTGCTTCAATCTGATACGGATACTAATAATTCTGAGCTTGAACAGAAAGTAGAACTTCTCCTTCACTTCCTGGAAAACTCGGACTTCAACGTCCTCCGTGCTTCCGACGAAAGACTCGCCGGTATAACTCCCGCTGAATGTATAGTCAAATGGGACGACAATAAGAATTCTATTGTCATATTTGCTGATTAATCTTTTATCAAATAAAAATTCTATAGCTTTTCAATATCCGCATGAAGAGGTTCACGCTTGTAAACTGCGTTATGAATTAATGGTTTTGATGACTTCATCACTCCGGGGAGCATTATTGTAAACATAACTGCAATAATCAGGCAGCAGAATCCGCATGCTGTGAGTGTAACCGGTGCCCCTGCAATTTCAGATATACTCCCTGCGATAAGCCCCCCTACCGGAGCTGTACCGGTAAATGCCATAACGTAAAGACTCATGACCCGTCCCCTCTTGCTCTCGTCAACAACAGTCTGCAGAATAGTGTTGCATGATGCGATAACAACAATACTTGTAAATCCCACAACAAATAGAGCAGCCATGGACAGATAGATTGAAGCAGATAATGAAAACATAAGAAAACCAGCGCTCAGTGCATAAAGTGCAATATTTACAACTCTTCCAAGCCCTTTAATACTATCCCTTGATGCAAGGTATAGAGTAGCTGTAAATGCCCCGGCACCGGCGGATGATACCAGAAAACCGAAGGTGTGTGAATCTCCGTTGAGAATTTCGGAGGCAAAAACCGGAAGCAGAACGGGAAAGGTCAGTCCGAAAAAGCTTATCAGGGCAATGAGAATAAGAAGCTCCTTAACGGGCGTGGACTCTGCTGCATACCGGATCCCCTCTTTTATATCAGCGAGCACCCTGCTCTCTTTTTTCTCTCTGAAAGTTTTTCTGATCTTCATTGCAATAAAGGCGGAAATAGAGGCGAGATAACTCACAGCGTTAATCAGAAAGCATATACCCTCTCCTGCGAAAGCAACAATCATACCTGCCACAGCAGGGCCGATAAGCCTTGAGCCGTTGAATAGCGATGAGTTCAGCGCAATGGCGTTAGGGAGATCTCTTTTGTCATCAAGGAGGTCAAAGACAAGTGCCTGACGTATAGGGAGTTCAAAGGCATTAATAACACCAAGGAGAAATGTAAGGATTATCAGATGCCATGCTTCCACAACGCCCGCGAGAGTTATACCTGCAAGTATAAATGCCTGGATCATGGATGCGCATTGTACAGCGATTAGTATTTTTCTTCTGTCAAATCGGTCCCCTATTACACCGGAGACCGGAGCAAGAAGAAAAATCGGTATCTGCCCTGCGAAAGTTGCAACACCGAGCATGAATGGTGATCCGGTAAGTTTGAAGAGAAGCCAGTTCAGCGCCACATTCTGCATCCAGGTCCCGATAAGAGAGACCCCCTGTCCGGTGAAGAAGAGACGGTAGTTCATGCTCCCCAATGACCTGAATGTCCTTGTTACAGCGGAATGATAAAAGCCCGATGATTCTTTGCTTCTGCTCTGCATAAGATCAGTTATTTGCAGTGGCAAACCATGTCAAGAGTAAATTAGGAAATATAATGCAGGTTGAATTTCAATTAATCATGCGATTGAATAATCATAACACAGCGGGAGCAATCAAAGGTTACTCTGAATTTACGTACTCCATCATTTAGTATAAATGGTTCGGAGTAGACCGGGGTTTTTGCGCCGTTTTTGGAACATAGACCGTTTTCATATTTAAGGCACATCTTTGTTATCATTAAAACTTCATTTCCGGTGCGGGTACCGCTTTCGAATGATTCTCTGATAACGGATACTCCATGCCTTTCATAAAATTTGCGGGCAAGCGAATTGCTCACATTCCAGTTGTAATCGATTTCAGTATAAGGGTATTTTACATCTGTTTTATTGAAAATAGATTCCGGCCTGATATAACTGCTGCACCTTACGGCTTCAAGCTTATCAGCGCAAAGCCTGCGGGCATCATTAAGAACACTGACCGGGACAAACCAGCTGTCAGAGAACTCAATCTTAACTTTTCCGGCAGTAAAAATTGTGCTACCGAGTTTGCTGAGCTGTTTCTCAATCTGCTGTATCTGATCAGATTCTTTCATTGATTTCTCTTTCTCATACAGCAACTTATGAAGAGCTGAATTTCCGTCACTGTCAGTCATTATAAGTTCAAAACCGTCATCGATATCGCGAAATAAAATATCTGCAGTTATACGCCTTTCACTTTTTGCCGTCTCAAGAGTTTTTTCGAAGAGAGCGTCACTGTTGCGGAAAATTTCAGCACCAGTATATATATCGCCAGCGGAAAGAGGATATATAAAACTATCATCAACTCTGTTTATCCGTGTACCGCATTCACTTCCATCACGCTTAAAGAAAAAAATTCCATCTCCTGCATTAAACCTGTCATCACCATCTATCCTGAATCTGTTCCTTTCAACCTGCGTTACAATACCCATCCGTTTACCAAGGGACTTGGGGGTACCGGAAGAGAGCAACTTGCTGTTTCTTCCTGATGTAAAATAAGACGTATAACCCCTGTTAAATGTCCTTTCAGGATCAGGTGTAAAACCTGGAACAGATAATCCGGAAGATGATTTTCGTGTATCCTTTTTACCTGCGAGGACTTCATCAATCTTTATCCTGTAATGAGCCACAATATTACGTACATAGCTTTGATCTTTAAGGCGGCCTTCAATCTTAAATGAATCGATACCTGCATCAATAAGATCGCTTAAGTGCTCAGTACGGTTAAGGTCTTTCAGTGACAGGGGGTATCTCCCGGCAGGTATAACTTTTCCATTGCTGTCTGTGAGAGTGTAGCTTTTCCGGCATGGCTGGGCACACTCTCCCCGGTTCGCGCTTCTCCCGCCTGATACAGCACTCATATAGCACCGCCCGCTCATGCTTACACATAACGCGCCGTGAATGAAGTATTCAAGCTCGCAGCTGACTTCATTTCTGATTTTACGGACATCTTCCACGGTTAATTCTCTCGCAAGGACAACACGGGGTATCCCTATACGGTCGAGAAACTTTATCTTTTCAATATCATAATTATCACACTGGGTACTGGCGTGCAGAGGAACCGGCGGTAAATCCATTTCAAGGATACCCATATCCTGGAATATTATCCCGTCTATCCCCGCGTTATAAAGATCAATTATTAGCCTGCGCGCATCTTCAATTTCACTTTCATAAAGGATTGTATTAACCGCAGCATAGACTTTTGCGTAGTATTTATGACTGTATTTAATGAGTGTTTCTATATCTGCGAGGGAGTTCCCGGCAGCGGAACGGGCTCCGAATTTTTCAGGGCCTATATAGACTGCATCCGCACCGCAGTTTACTGCTGCAATCCCTGTTTCAGTATTTTTTGCAGGAGCAAGGAGTTCTATTTTTCTCATAAATGAATTCTCTCAGGACTTCTTTCAATAGAAGCCTTTTTCTGTCAAGAAGTATCATAATCCGAAATTTAAAACCACGAACGGAGAGACTGTTCCGGAACATAAAATATCTTGACGAAAGGGAGCCTCGTACATATAATTGAACTATACCGGTTAATTCCCGACCTGAAAGGCCTGAGCAATCCGGAAAGCTGTTGATTAGCATCAAGGAGAAGAGCATTAAAAACTATGAACATAGTAATTCTCGGAGCCGGGGTAGTAGGTTCACAGATTGCCTCACAGCTTGTCAGCGAAGGTCACGATGTTGTTGTAATTGAAAAAAACCAGGAACGGGCGAAGTATGTTTCAAACCATGTTGACTGCCTGGTCATAAACGAAGAGGGAAATAATCATGACACCCTTAAACGCGCGGGGATAGAAAATGCTGATTTTTTTCTCAGTGTTGTTGACTCTGATGAAGTTAACATGATCGCCTGCGGCATTGTAGAAAGTGAATACAAGGTACCTGTGAAAATTGCTCGAGTCAGAAACCTGGACTACTCGAAAGCTAAAATTTTCGAAAAATCTTTCCTCGGAATAGATTTTATTGTTAATCCCGAAGTTGAAACATCCCGCCTTATCGCGAACACTGTTGCACTGGGCGCAACAAGTGATGTTATGCTCTTTGACAATACTGACATGCAGATACGGAGCTACAATGTTGACAGCAGATCCTTTTTCAAAGGGAAACTTCTGAAAGATATACGTTCAGCTGCCAGGATTAAAGACAAATTTCTCATTGCCGGAATAGTACGGGAAAACGAATTTATTATCCCCACAGGATTAACAAAGATAGAAGAGAACGATCACCTTTATCTCTTTGCTGCCAAGACCACCCTGACAAAGATCTTTATTGAAACAGGGAAAAAAAGAGAAAAGATAGACCGGATACTTATTGTCGGAGGGGGGAGAATCGGCAACCTCGTAACTAAATACCTTATAAGAACAGGGAGACGCATCACGGTTATAGACTCAGACTATGAAGTATGCAAATCCGTTGCTGAAAAGTACAAAGACGCGCTGGTAATCCACTCAGACATCTCTGATGAGAATATTTTTGAAGATGAACAGCTCCACACATACGATCTTATAATTACAACAACAAGCGATGAGGAACTCAATATTCTCAGCGCGGCTTACGCGAAAAACCTCGGAATACGAAGAGCAATCGCTGTCGTCAACAGACCTAACTATATCCCCATATCATCAAAACTCGGGATAGATGTAACAGTAAGCCCGAGACACAGTACAGTAAGCGCTATTATGAAATATATACGCAGGGGTGATATTAAAAATATACATTCACTGTTTTACGGTAAGGCCGAAGTCATAGAGTTTGCTGTAAATGATAAAAGTATTTTAATCGGTAAATCCCTGAAAGAGATAACTCTCCCCCCTGAAACTCTTATACTTACCGTGATACGGAATGGAGTAAACGAAATTCCTGACGGGCAGTTTAAAATTAACGCGAAAGACACAGTCATTACAATTGCGAAGCAGAGTGCAATACAGGAACTTGAAGAAGTTTTCCTTATGGAACAATAGAGAAGGAACATTCAATGAACCCTGTACTTGTTTATAAAATTATATCCTACCTTGTACTGATTATTTGCGGATTTATGCTAATCCCCGGAGGCATAGCCCTGGGTAAAGGGGAGTATGATGCTCTTACCGGTTTTATAGTAACTATTTCCATATCAGCCGCAAATTTTATTTTTATGCTTCTTTTTACACGGGGGAGGGAAAACGGAACACTTTCAGCAAAAGACGGTTTCCTGTTTGTCACATCAAGCTGGATTGCAGCAGCATTTACCGGAGCCCTGCCTTTTTATCTTTCAGGAGCCATGCCTGAATTCGTAAATGCCGTGTTTGAAACAATGTCCGGCTTCACTACAACAGGTGCATCAATTCTCAGTGATATAGAATCTCTGCCATCTTCGATTCTATTCTGGCGTTCACTGACTCACTGGCTTGGCGGTATGGGCATAGTGGTTCTTACTGTGGCAGTACTACCGCTACTTGGTATAGGGGGGCTCCAATTAATTAAGGCAGAGGCACCGGGGCCCACAGTGGACAAGATCACACCGAGAATAACTGAAACAGCAAAAATACTCTGGTTAATTTACATAAGCCTCACATTCGCACAGACCATCCTGCTGATGCTGGGGGGGATGAATCTTTTTGATTCTCTCACTCATACTTTCGCAACTCTGGCAACAGGGGGTTTCTCCACAAAAAACAGCAGCGTCGGAGCATTCAACTCGGCATATATTGACTGGGTCATCACAATATTCATGGTGCTGGCAGGGGTCAACTTTACACTGCATTTCAGATTTATGTCAGGAAGGTATAAAACCCTGCTGAGGGATAGTGAACTTAAAGCATATCTCGGCATATTTGCTGTTTCCACAATACTTATAGCGTGGAATATACTCGGCACAAGCTACGCCACTGTTTCTGATGCTTTCAGGTATGCCGGTTTCCAGGCTGCATCTATACTCACAACAACAGGTTTTGCCACTGCGGATTATGAAAAATGGCCGGCACTGAGCCAGACAGTTCTATTTGTGCTGATGTTTGTGGGGGGATGCTCAGGTTCAACCGGAGGGGGTATCAAGGTAATTAGAATAATAACTCTGCTGAAGCAGGGACTTAATGAGATGAAATATCTTCTTCATCCGAAAGGAGTTTTTACTCTCAGAATAAACAGACACCCGGTTAAAAAAGATATTATTTACGCAATCTCCGGATTCTTCTTTCTTTATATACTGATGCTGCTCATTACAACCATTGTTACAGCTTCATCCGGGAGCGATGTTGCAACATCATTCACAGCATCCCTCGCCACAGTGGGAAATATAGGCCCCGGTTTCGGGCTGGTGGGTCCAACTGAAAACTTCGGGTTCTTCCCTGCTTATGTAAAATGGTTTTTCTGCTTTGCCATGCTCGTAGGGAGACTTGAACTTTATACTGTTCTGATACTCTTCACAGTGACTTTCTGGAGAAGATAGATTTATTAAAATTTTTTTCCTGAAATAAAGTCTGTTATTCTCTGTGCAATAGATGAGCTGTGAGCGCATGGTATATCATGCCCCATGCCGTTTACAAGCATCAATGACGCCCCGTTCACAAGCTGTGAACATTTCACTCCATGAGGATAAAGAATAAGAGGATCATTTTTACCATGAATAAACAGTGCGGGTTTTGAAACTTTCTTCAGCCCGTCATACCTTGAACCGGAGGAGATTATTGCATGTAACTGCTGCGGTAATGCCAGCGGATTATAGGCTCTCCTCTTCCGCATATTAAAAAACACTCTTCCGGAAACGGACTTTATATCAGCAGAAGAAAGCTCTTCATTCCTGAAGAGCTGCCATATCCCGAGATGCAGTTTTATTATATTTTTTTCACTCTTTATTATTCCATATCTGCAGCTTATACGTACTACATTCCACACAGTTTTCCAGGGCACATGAGGGAGTTCGGTATCGCTGAGGTTCGCGGAAGACATTATTGATATAAGGCTCTTAACTCTACCAGGGTATAATATCGCCATCTGCTGAGCGATCATACCCCCCATTGAAACTCCGATTATATGCGCCTCTCCGATTTTGAGTTTATCAAGAACAGAGATTCCATCAGCAGACATTTCAGAAAAGGTATATCTCCAATGGGGATACCCCTCCATCCAGTCCGACATCCCTGTAGATCTGTTGTCGAAGAGAATCACTCTGTATCCGCTTTCAGTAAGCTCTTTTACAAAACATGGCGGCCACCATAAAGAATCAGCCGCAATACCTGTCACAAGGAGAATGTCACCTTTTGAAACTCCCGCAGGTTCCACCGTTTTATACCATATGCGGAAACCTGAGGTATCCGCATAACCTGTTTCGCCGGGAAGCTCATCCGCAGGTTCAGAATTAATTACATCCTCAATAATACTATCCGTAACATCAGGGAGTGACGGGCCTGTTGCAAAAACAGCCGCAAATATGAATACTGCAAATATTAATATCAGTGAGAGGCAAACAATCAGAATCTTCCTGGTCATCTGTTTATCCTGAAATCATCGGCATCCATCCACGCCGGGAATTCCTTTCTATATTCCAGAAGCTCCCCTGATGAAAGCTCAACAGTTTTAACAGAGGGCTCCGGCCCTGAGGAACAAATCTCCTCCCCCCTGAAACCTATAACGCATGAACCGCCGCAATATTCTATCCCGCTGCCGTCAATGCCGGTGCGGTTAATCCCGGCCACATAACACTGGTTTTCAATTGCCCTGGCCCGTAGAAGTGTATCCCAATGGGACATCCTCACAGCAGGCCAGTTGGCACAGTAGAAGGCAAGGTCATATCTGTCAGAAGTATTCCTTGACCAGACCGGGAACCGCAGATCATAGCAGATAAAAGGACGGACTCTCCACCCCTTTATATTAACTGTCAGAGTCTCTTTACCGCTTGTATATTTTTTATCCTCACCGCCCATCCTGAAGAGATGCCTTTTATCATAAACAGAAACAGCACCATCGGGTGAGGTTAAAATAACACGATTGAAAAACTGTCCGTTCTCCTTTATAATAAGGCTCCCTGCAACATGAACATTAAACACTCTGCTCCACTCCCGCATTGCTGAAACAGTTTTTCCATCCATATCCTCGGCAAATTCCCCGGTATTCATGGTAAAACCTGTTGTAAACATCTCAGGCAGAAGGATCAGATCACTCATACCTTTCAATCCTCTGACCAGAGATGCGATCATTGCAATATTGTCAGAAACAGAATGCCATATAATATCTGACTGG
>DINC01000104.1:16974-17111 GCA_002425885.1 Spirochaetia bacterium UBA5550
CAAGCAGGATCGGAAATAGATGTTCTTTTTAAAAAAGAAAGCGGTCCTGCATGGGGGAATTACGCAGGACCGCATTGTGTTTATTATAGATGAGCAACTATCTAAAATAGCAGATAAGAATAGTTAAGCCTGGATTC
>DINC01000218.1:0-156 GCA_002425885.1 Spirochaetia bacterium UBA5550
TTCAATTATAATTGACACATACACTCCCCGCAATATTGTTAATAAAAGCACCGGTTTATCTTCCGGATTTTTTAAAAGATTATAGAGCCTGCTTTTCATTTGTTATATTATAGCAGTTAATGAATTATTTAGTCTCTGTCATTTCGAACGTATGTG
>DINC01000218.1:194-6813 GCA_002425885.1 Spirochaetia bacterium UBA5550
GATTTCTCAGTCGCTGTCGCTTTTTCGAAATGACAAATTCGAACATTTCAATCATTAACTGCTATAGTCAGATATTCAGGTAAAAATTTATAAATATATGGTGAAATATCGGGTCAGGTATGAAATTTGTCGGGTTAATATTGATATGCACTATCCTCATGTCCGTTGCAGTTTACGGGGAGGATGGAGATGGAAGTCTGGGGAAAATTATTGCTGAAATTGATAATTATAAAGATAAAACTGTGACCCTGGAACTCAGACTGAAACATCTGGACAGAATATTTGAAAAGATTGTTTTTTACGACAGTGAGAATATTGATATTGAATTTGACGTCTCAGGCAGGGAGAGAAAAAAAGCTCTTGCCCGTGATCTCCTTAATCTGCATGAGGGTATGCTTTATTCAGTAACATTCAGGGTTATAGGTACAGGTAATTTAGGGGGGCTTCTTGGAGAAGTTTCAGGATTTAAACCTCTTGTTATTGAAATAATACCTGAAAACCGCAGTGACCGTGATTAATAAAAAGAAAGCAGAATAGCTGGGCGGCTATTCTGCCTTCTTCACTTTGCAGTGTCAAGTCAGTGATATGGTAAGAACGGGAGGGAACTACCATATCGATGCTTGTACAGATTTTATCGGTTTAACCCTCAGGAAACTTTAATAAAAAAAAGAGAATTTATAAAAAAATGAGAATTAAAACAGCAGTAATTAAATGACAGGCCATGTAATAAAAGTATTCGGAAGGTATTACACAGTTCTTTCAGGGGACACTGCGGTTAACTCAGTGCTCCGGGGAAAGATGAAGATGGGTATAGCTGATAATTTCTCAAATCCCGTTGCTGTAGGTGATATTGTTGAGTTTGAGGTTAACGAAGAGGGGCTTGGTGTTATAAGCCGGGTTCACGAAAGGAAAAATGTTTTTACACGTAAGGATGGCGTCCGCTCCAGAGAGGATTTAATCGCCTGCAATCTTGAACAGATTGTTGTTGTGCAGGCTTTTGATTCGCCTAAACTTAATCTCCGTTTTGCTGACAGGATTGTTGTGCGCGGAGGGAAGGGGGGCGTTCCTGTTGTGCTCTGTGTAAATAAGCTTGACCTTGCCCTTGAAGGTGAAACTGAGTATATCGATTCCTATTATAAAGGTTCAGGTGTATCCTCTGTATATGTATGTGCTAAAACCGGTGAGGGGATGGAAAAATTCAGGGAACTTCTTGATAAAAAGAGAACCCTGTTTGTAGGATACTCAGGTGTCGGAAAGTCCACTCTACTTAATAAAATGTATCCCGGCCTTGATCTGCGGACATCTGATGTTTCGGGGAGCACCGGCAAAGGGAGGCATACAACAACCAATGTGAATCTTGTTGTTCTCCCTGACGGAACAGAGCTTGTTGACACTCCTGGTGTCAGGGAGTTCGGACTTGTGGATATTGATCCGAACAACCTGGGGAATTATTTTAAGGATTTCAGAAAGGCTTCTGAGAAGTGCAGGTTCAGGCCATGCTCTCATGATCATGAACCGGGGTGTGAGGTGAAGCGGCTTGTGGAGAAGGGGAAGATCCATGAAGAGCGGTATATCTCCTACCTTAATATTCTTTATTCAATTCAGGAAAACCTGAAGAATATGTACTGACCGGAAATAGCATGGAAATGATAGGTATAGATAATCTTCAGGTTTCACTTTCAGGCCGGGAAATTATTAAAGGTATAAGCTTTGAACTGCATTCCGGCGAAACACTTGTGCTTATGGGGAAAAACGGTGCGGGTAAATCTGTGCTTCTAAAGGTTATAGCCGGGCTTATTCCCGGTTTTACAGGTGATGTGAATGTTAAAGGTGAGCCGGTTCAATCCGGTGCCGGCAGAGTAAAACCATACTCGGGGGGGAATCCCTCAATAGCTTATGTTTTTCAGAAAGGGGGGCTCTTCGATTCAATGAGCGTCTTTGATAACGCGGCATTCGGGCTGAGGAGAATGGAGCTTTCTGAAAGCGAGGTGGAGAGCAGGGTACTTGCAGCAATTGAGAGAGTGGGGCTTAAGGGTAGTGAAAAGAAATACCCCTCCGATCTTTCAGGGGGGATGCAGAAGCGGGTGGGTCTCGCGCGGGCAGTGTGCATGGAGCCTGATATTATTCTCTTCGATGATCCCACAGCCGGGCTTGATCCGATACTCTCTGATTCAATGGCAGATCTGATCCTTGATATAACTGCAGGGACAGGGAGAGCTGCAATTGCGGTTACAAATGATATTAAGGTGGCGGAAAAAATAGCTCTCAGGGCGGCGCTTCTTTTTGACGGCCGCTTTGTCTATTATGGAAGCGGAAAAGATTTTTTTCTTCAGGCAGATGATTACTCAAGGCAGTTTATAAACGGGGACGTTGAGGGGCCGATTGACGCGTATTAATTTGAATTGAACGGGGCTGTCTAATAAGTCAGATCTTCCTGTTTTTGTCATTCCGGTTTTGCGACTTCAATTCGTGCAAATACCGGAATCTCCTGATTAAATCAGTTGTATGAGATACCGGCATTTCGCTTTGCTACAGCCGGTATGACAAAGAAATTACTTTTAGACAATCCACTATTAAAATAAAAGAGGATAAATAAATGGAAATTAAAAAAGCCAAATTTGATGTGTCAGGTATAGGCTCAGCCCTTCTTGATTTTATGGTGGAGGTTGACGATTCATTTCTTCAGAAACTCGGCCTCACAAAAGGGGGGATGCAGCTTATTGATGAAGAGAGAAGTAAAGAGATATTCTCGCTGATTTCCGGTATGAAAATTGAAACTGCACCCGGCGGAAGTTCAGCAAATACTGTTGCAGGAGTGGCAACTCTCGGCGGCAGGGGAGCTTTTATCGGACGTGTCGCTGATGATGAATACGGCAGAGTCTATATTAAAAAAACTACTGATTCCGGAGTGCACTCACTGATTTCTGCCGGAGACGGCCTTACCGGCCATGCAATTGCATTCATCACCCCGGATTCGGAGCGGACTTTTGCAACACACCTTGGCGCGGCGCTCCGTCTCTCACATGAAGACGTTGATTATTCCGCAGTAGCTGAAAGCTCCATACTTCACCTGGAGGGGTATCTTTTTGAGCCTGCCAACCTCAGGGAGATATGCTACAGGGCAATGGATACTGCAAAGAAGAACGGCGTATTAATATCAGTGGATCTTGCTGATCCGGGGCTCATCGGAAGGATAGGTGACGTGTTCAAAGATCTCCTGAATAACTATGCTGATATCGTATTTATGAACGAGGAGGAGGCTTTTGCCTTTACCGGTGTACGTGATAAAAATGCCCTGGAAAAGATACCGGCAAGGTGCGGCATAGCAATAGTTAAACTGGGTGAAAAAGGGAGCATAATAAGGCACGGCAGCGGATTTGCGGAGATCCCTCCATACAAAACAGACGTAGTAAATACAAACGGAGCAGGAGATATGTATGCAGCTGGTGTGCTGTACGGAATTACATCCGGTAAAAGTATTGAAACAGCAGGGAGAATCGGCAGTTATTCAGCTTCAGTTGTTGTTGCTTCAGTAGGTGCAAGGGCAGAGAAGGGTATAGACCTGAAGGGGATTATTTAAAAAACTTAGTCATATCCTCAATTGCTTTATTATAAGTCTCCTCAAAGCCTAATTTAGACTTATAACCGGCGGCGTTCTTATGCCCCCCGCCGCCGTTTTCAATTGCTATTTCAGCCACGTTGAGGGCTCCCTTGGTTCTCATACTGACCTTGACAGGGCCTTCTGTGTCCTGTTTAATCAGGAGGCTTGCCACAACTCCCTTAACCTGAAACGGCTGGTTGATTGTAGCTTCACCTTCCGAGAAAGAGCCCCCTGTTTCCTGAACCATTTCCGGAGTTAATTTCATTGCAATCAATCGACCGTTAAAGAGAACTTTCATTGTGGATAAAATTCTCCCCCTGAGCTGAAAGCTTGATATTGAATTGCTCTCATAAAGCTGTTCGTATACAGTGAAGGGATCAACTCCGAAACTCACAAGATGTGATGCTATGCTGAAAGTTTCAGAAGTGGTTTTCGGAAATCTGAAGGAGCCTGTATCAAAAACAATGCCCGCGTATAAAGCCTGTGCTGTCTTGAAGTTAAGTTCTTTGCCGTAATGCCGGATTATGCCGTATATTATTTCAGATGCGGAAGCAGCTTCAACCTTAACATAATTCGCGTCAGCTTTCTCCTGGTCACCCTGGTGATGATCGATTATGAAGCAGTCTTTCACCCTGCTGCTTAGAAGCTTGTAAACAGTACCTGTATTGTCGTAATCATTTGTATCAAGGACAAACTGGGCATAATCTTCAGGTTTTCCCGGTATCTGTGAAACATCCTGAAGGATGTTTATTTCATTATCCATATCCATAAAGCTGCAGATTTCAGGGGTCGGGTCTGAGTTGAAGATAACTGCGTGCTTCCCTAACTGTTTCATCAGGTCAAAGAACGCAATTTCACACGCAAGACCATCTGCATCAGGACTTTCGTGCGTTGATATTATGAATTTGTCATACCTGTTAATAAATTCATCAAGATTTTTGATGGATTTGTTCATCAACCCCCCCGGGAGTTTTAATCCTTCAACAGAGGAAATCCCATCTCCTCTCTTATCTGGACATATCTTTCAGCGCATTTCCTGGCTATATTACGTACCCTGGTTATGTAGCCGACCCTTTCTGTTACAGAAATAGCGCCTCTGGCATCTAACATATTAAAAGAATGGGAACATTTCAATACAAAATCATAAGCCGGGAGAACAATATTTGCATCTTTATATTCAAGTACAGCAAGACACTCCTTTTCATACATATCGAAGAGCTTAAAATACATATCAGTATCGGCTATATTAAAATTATAGTGTGAAAATTCAAACTCGCTCCTGTGGTGAATATCCCTGTAGGAGAAACGATCGTTCCAGGAGATGTCAAAAACCGAATCCACACCCTGGATATATGTGCATATTCTTTCAAGTCCGTAAGTAAGCTCTGCTGTAACAGGGGAGAGGTCAATGCTGCCGCACTGCTGGAAATATGTAAACTGTGTTACCTCCATTCCGTCCAGCCAGACCTCCCATCCAAGACCTGCTGCCCCAAGAGTCGGGGATTCCCAGTCATCCTCAACAAAACGTACATCATGTTCTTTCAGGTTGATACCGAGGTATTCAAGGGACTGAAGGTAGAGATCCTGTATGTTCACAGGGGAAGGCTTCATGATTACCTGATACTGGTAGTAATGCTGAAGTCTGTTGGGATTATCGCCGTACCTTCCGTCTGTGGGGCGCCTTGACGGTTCAACATACGCCACGTTCCACGGCTCCGGGCCCAGTACTTTTAAAAAAGTAGCAGGGTTGAATGTACCCGCTCCCACTTCAGAATCGTACCCCTGAATAATTACGCATCCCTGTTTCGCCCAGTATTCGTTAAGTTTTGCTATTATATCCTGAAAATGCATGTATATTCCTCTGATGAATTCGCTGTTTTTATAGCGATTGATCATTTTTATACATTTTTTAAAGTCAAGTAAATAAAGGCAAATACTATTTTTTGCCGTTTTTGCCCGGGGCTGAAGGTGAATAGCTTTCCATGAGAGTGATATGCAGTTTTTCGAAGTCCTCTTTATTTGTCAGTTTGAAGAATTCAAGAACACCATCATCAGTGATTTCAAATCTTGACTTGTTATTTTCAATTTCTACAAAAACCGTCGCGAGATAGACTGTATAAATAAGGCTTTTAAGCTCTTCAGGAGCCCTGTGCGGCCTGCGGTGGAGTTCTATTGTTTTTATAAGAGATTCATTGAAATTCCATCTTTTACATATAAGAGCGCCAAGTGAGCTGTGGCTTATGCCGAGGCTTATCTCTTCAAGGAGGGTTGAATCTTCGATACCTTTAAAGCCTGTTATTGTCCGTATCTTTTCAAGGAGATCCGAGTGCATTGACAGCATAACTATTTTCCCGATATCAGCAAGCAGGGCGGAGAGGTAAACCTGGTCAGCAAGCCTGCTGTTGGCCGGAAGACGCTTTACAAGTGCCTGCGCATAAAAAGCACGTTTGTTTGAATCATTCCAGATTGCTTCGAATCTTTTATATCGCGATTCAACAACTTTCTGAACTCCGGTTGCTATGAGGAGAGTGTTGATCCCTTTCATCCCTATAATTTTAACAGCTTCATCAATTGTTTCTATCCTGTTCATTGTTACATAACCGGCAGAATTTGACAGCTTTATTATAGATGCAGTTAGTCCCGGATCTTTCGATATTGATGCTGCTATGCGTTTTATATCGCTTTCCGGATTCCGGCATAGTGCCCTTATCTCCTTTATATTGTCAGGGAGAGCAGGTATCTCTTCGATCTCCTTCATTATCTCTTCTGCAACTCTGAACTGAAGTTCTGTATTGCCGATATTACACGGGATACTCAGATTAACAGATGTCAGATTTTCGTTTCTGCTTATTGTAAATGATTCCTTGGGGAATCCTGAGCTTTTTAACAGCATCATTGCCATAATGAGCCCGAGGCCGGCTCCTTCAGAATCATCAAGTACATCAGCAAAGGCCTCGGAAATGTCATGATATTTAAATGCTTTTGATACACGGGCCTTGATTTTATTCATTTCAGAGA
>DINC01000218.1:6830-6975 GCA_002425885.1 Spirochaetia bacterium UBA5550
AGATTCTATTATAGGGGCATTATTCATAATGCTTATGATCAGTGATTCATTGCGTACACTGAAATTGACCCGTACAACATATTTTGCTGTAGAGAGAGAATTCATGTATTCATTATCAGTGGTCTGGAAAACATCATCTTTGAAT
>DINC01000217.1 GCA_002425885.1 Spirochaetia bacterium UBA5550
CGGCTTATGTCAACTTTATTTAAGCTCTCTACATGTTCGGGATATGAGGCAACTGTAACAATTATTTCTGTATCCTCAAGCTCATGACGTTCAAGAGGTTTGTATCTCGGATCATAAGATAACGCACCTTTCAGGTAGTCTCTGAGCATGAGGGAGATATCGGGCTCGCTGTGGTCAAAGGCTCCGAAGCATCCGCGGACTTTTCCGTTTTTCATAAGGGTGATGAAGAGTCCTGATCGGCCGTACACCTGCGGCGGTGTTACAGTTAGAGGTGGGAATCCCCTCTGCTTTAAATAAAATGAACGGGCAGAATCTCTAAGCCATTTCATTAAAACAGATTTATTTTCTGTGAGTGAAAACGCTCTCCATTGCTTAAGCGGATCCGGGCTGTCCATGGCAGTGAGGGTGTTTAATACTATAACGCATAATAGGAATGTTAAAAGTTTCTTCANNCTTCATGGTGTTATTATATAAAGAAAAGACGGATTAAGTCTATAATTTTATTAGAGAGGAGAACAAAAGATGCCGCGCGGATTATGAGATTTATTTTTTCTGATACATCAGTTTATCTGCTTCATTGATGAGCGATTCTATCTGTCTGAACTGTCCCTTCGATATACCATGTGATATCCTCAATTCTATATTCCCGCCTTGAGAGGAGTAGAATATCCGCTCGAATTCTCTGTCAATCCGGTCAATTATATGAGTTGTATCCTCATGCGCGCTGACTTTCATTATCGCGAGAAATTCATCCCCCCCTATCCTGAAGAGGTAATCTTCATTCCTGAAAATTTTTCTTAGATGCTCCGATATACTGAGAAGAGCTATGTCTCCTTCACGGTGGCCGTACCTGTCATTTATGGATTTAAAATTATTCACATCCATGTAAACTACGATGATCTCTTCCTGAATATCAGAGTGTCTTCGTCCGGGAAGAATTTCCCGTGACCATTGAGAGATATAGTCATTAAGCATCCGCCTGTTATAAAGCCCGGTTAATGTATCGTGACAGCTCTGTTCAACAACCTGCTGATAAAGGGATGAGTTGGCAAGAGCAATGGCGGTAAAATCGGCTATGGTGCTCAGAATAAAATGTTCATCCTCGGAAAAGAGATGTTCCTTTTCGGTGTTAACTATTTCGATCACTCCATAGGTAACTCCCCTGTGGATTAGAGGCACTGCAATAATTGATCGTGTGTTAAAGTTTATTAGTTTGTCCACCTTGTCCGAAAACCTGGAGTCTGACCGGGCATCACGTACAAATACTGATTTGCCGGTCTGTGCAACAGTTCCCGCAATACCTTCCCCTACTTTAAGCCTGAACTGTTTGAGCTGTCCGATATCGCTCCCCTTGATGTATATAAAGTAAAGTTCATCTGAAGTGTGGTCAAGACGTAAAAGGCTCCAGTGTTCCGGATCGAAGAACTGTTTTATCTCAAGCATTACGCCATCTATCACCTCATGTATTTCGAGTGATGATGTTATAAGTTTGCCGATATTGGCATACAGCTGATTTGTCTTGTTGTCCATGGCCGATTATTGTAAATGGATTATTTTTCCCCGATAATTGCTTCAGCGACATTCATAATGTGATCCCTTATCCTTCTGTAGCTGTTAAGCATATTCATATAGCTTACGCTCATAAGCGGGTCAACTTTTTTCCCGGAGAGCCGCTGCAGGTGCTTTGTGCGGAGCTCTCTGAAGTGGTGGGTTATAGATTTACCCTCAGCATATATATAAGATGAATCAAGTCTGGATCTGTACCGGATAGAGTTATTAATGAGTTTGAAATATTCGGTTATATGATCATGAAGTTCAACAATTTCCTTTCTCTTTACATCATTCAGTTTGAGAGAATTGTCCCTGAGTTTCAGCAGCAGTTTCATAATGTTGGCGATATAGTCGCTTATTGATTCGTATTCATCAACAATTCTAAGTTGCGACTGAGCTTCAACAACATGTGTATGCGGCAGATCCATGGAAATGATATCAACGAGAAATGTTGATATCTCTTTCTGCATAAGATCAAGATCCTCTTCCCGTTTAAAAACAGATTTAATGCTATTCTCGTTTTCAAAGCCCTCTTTAACCACAATACTGAGATCCTCAAGCATTTCGAGAAGAATTGTTCCCATGTTTATTATTTCGCGCCTTGACTGCTCAATAACTATGACCGGAGTGGTAAGCATTCGTATGTCAAGTTTTGTAATTTTTGAAGGTACTTCGGTTGGGCTGTCAGGAACAATTTTTTCAAGCAGGTGTGCGAGCTGATGAACAAATGGGAGGTGAAGAATTACATTTATGATGTTAAACATGGTATGCGCTATTGCGATTCCCTGAATTATAAAAGGGTAGGACTCAATCCCATTCACTAATCGTATGGTTCCGGGGTCCTCTCCCATGATGATGGGGATTATCTTCAGAAAAAACGGGAAGAGGGGGAGAACCCATAAAAGCCCGATGACCTTAATCAGAGTGTGCGCGTAAGCTGCTCTCTTGGCATTTGTCGTTGCACCCAATGATGCGAGAAGAGCGGTTACAGTTGTACCTACGTTCATACCCATTACAAGGGCCACTGCCGTGTCGAATGTCATGATACCGGTTGAAGCCATCCCCATCACAATACCCACAGAAGCAGAGGATGACTGAACTATGCCTGTTATAAAAGCCCCGGTCATGGCACAGGCAATGAGCCCGGAAAAATTCTCCGGCCTGAATGCGTGAAATAAATCGAGAAAAGCCTGAACATCTCTCAGTGGTTTAAATCCTAACTTCATCAGCTCCAGGCCGAAGAAGATCATCCCCAGACCCATGATCATCATTGAGATGTACCGGGTGTTATCTTTTCTCGCAAAGAGGTATGTAATTCCGAAAATTCCAATAAGCGGAAGCCCGAATTCACCGATATTCAGCACAAGAATCCATCCTGTAACTGTTGTGCCGATGTCAGCTCCAAGTATAACACCAATTGCCTGAACAAGAGTCATGACGCCTGAATTGACAAAGCCCACAACAATAACCGATGTTGCTGAACTGGACTGAATTAAAGCAGTAACAGAAAAACCGACTCCCAGTGCCATGAAGCGGTTATTCGTAACAGCACTGATGAGCTGCCTGAGTTTTGTTCCGGCAACGGCCTGTATACCTCCGGACATGTAATTCATCCCGAGAAGAAAGATCGCAAGTCCCCCCAGCACCTTAAAGGAAATACTTACTATCAATGACGTTTCCATTATTTATATACCTGTTTAAAAATAATTATAATAAAAGAATAATACCGTATTTAACACCCTCGTCATAGCCTCATTGCCTGTTATTTGTCAAGAATCTTGTTTTAAGTAAGCCATGAAGATTATTAAAATTAATAGTTCATCTTTTTTTATAATTTTTCTTGACTCTCGAATGTTTATTCGATTGTTTGGTTTTATCGAATAAACATTCGAATAAACAGAGTGGAGGAAATTATGATAACCAGAAAAGAGTTAATCAGAACAGGGCTATCTGCTGCAGGAGTGATGCTGGCCTGTGAGGTGACGGGATTCGGTAAAATCCTTGTAAGGTCTGCTGCTGAAGAGAATTGTCAGGAAATCAAGGGTTTATCAGGGAGAGCCCGAAGGATACTGAGCGGTGCATCACTGGCTCCAAGCGGGCACAACACGCAGCCGTGGAATGTAAAGATTATTTCAGAGACTGAATGGGTAGTCGGATGGGAAAAATCAAGGGCTCTTCCCGCAGTTGATCCGCATAACAGAGAGCTTATGCTCTCTATAGGGGCTTTCTGCGGAGCTTTAAAAATATCGGCTGAAAATGAGGGCCTTGATGCAAAGATCGTTGTAACAGGAAAGACCCCTTTCTCTGCTGATCTTGTAAAAATTACTTTTCGTGAATCGGAGAGTTCAGATCATAACATGGAGGCATTGAGAAAAAGGAGAACAGTCAAGAAGGGGTATCTTTCACAGCCTATAGATAAAGCAGACATCAGCTATATTACTTCAGGTGCAGGATCAAAGATCTACACTTTTAACAGAGGGAGCAGTGAGGGAAATTTCATTGAGGCTGCGGTTCTTGAGTCTAATAAAATTCAGGCGGCAAGGGATGATGCACAGGCTGAACTGGCGGAGTGGATCAGGTGGAGCAGGGTGGATGTGATGAAGCATATGAACGGGCTTTCACCTGCGGGCATGGAGATTGGAGGTTTCGGAGGGTGGTATGTCAGTCATTTTTTTGACAGTGAAGATGTTATGAGTCCATCATTCAGGGAGCAGACTGTTGATATGGTGAAGCAGCTTCTCTCGTCATACGGCACCTGGATAATAATTACTTCGGATAGAGAGGACTGTAAATCTCTTGTTGATGCCGGGGAGGGGTTTCTTAAACTGGGACTAAATTCATGGAGAAAAAAAATTGCACTGCATCCCATGACACAGCCCCTTGAGGAGGCCGGTTTTGCAGGTGATCTCAAAAAAAATCTTGGTATAGAAGAAAATATTCAGTTTATTCTAAGAGCAGGATATGTAGAGGAGTACCCGCTCCCTGTTTCGGTGAGGATGCCTGTGGAGAGAATAATCCGGTGAAAATAAAAATTGTGATTCTGATATTTCTATTTTCTATGAATGCCATTGCGGCAGAGAGGGGCTTTTATTCATCAGCATCGGCTGCGGGGGGGATCAATCCCTCTGCGGCAAGAGTGTCAGCAGGGGTGCTGTACAGGTTTCCGTTGTTTTCTGACAAGGGGGAGTTGTGGAATACAAGCTGTATTGATCTTGGTTTAGGCGGAATTGTTACGCCTGCAGACTATAGCGGCTCAGTGTTTATTAATATAGAACCGGTTGCGGTGTTCAGCCTGAAACTTACTGCATCAGCGCAGAGGTATTACACCGGGGCCGGTTATGGCTATAACAGGATGGAGTCACCGGATTCAGATTATTCATCTTCCGCGCGTGATGAGATTGATAACGGGACAAAGACTGCGTATAAATATTCGGCAGAGCCCGCTTTTAAATTTAAATACAGCAAAATAATTTTTGTAAATACATTTACATTCAATTACATTGATACAAAAACCGGTGATAAATATTATTATGAACCTTACAGTGATTCAATTCATAAAAGAAAAGATTATGATTACTCAAATTCAACTAATATTCTTTTCGAAATTAAAAGAAATTTTTTAGCAGGATTTAACAACTATTACAGCAGAACAGAGTCAGTAGAGTGCAGTTCGAACCGGGTTGCCGGGATAATAATCTATAATCCGGAACTGCAGGGATATGACATAGTTTCAATCGGGGGAATGGCAGGATCATATACGGTCAACAATAATTACAGAGGTGAACTTTTTCCTGCGGTATTCGCATCTATCAGAATGAAAGCGGATTGACAAATTGCAGTATGAACAGTTTTTATCAGATAAAAGATATATTTAAGGGGAGAGTATATGAACATAGCGGTTATAGGCATAGGGGGTGTAGGGGGTTTTTTCGGAGGGAAGCTGACACAGCTGATTAAATCTGACAGCAGTCTCCATATTCATTTTATCGCGCGGGGACGTCATCTTGATGAGATCAGGAATAACGGGCTGCTCCTTGATACAGATGAAGGTGAGTTTATATGCAGGCCCACATCAGCAACAGATGATATTTCAGTCCTGCCTGAGCTTGATCTCTGTCTTGTATGCGTGAAATCATACGATCTTGAAAAAGCGATGATGATGATAAAAGATAAAATTAAAGATAAAACAATGATACTCCCTCTGCTTAATGGAGTTGATATATATGAGAGGATAAGGGGTGTAATTAAAAAAGGAATTGTTTTCCCCTCTGCGGTATATATAGGTACATATATTGAACGGCCCGGGAAAGTGACACAGAGAGGGGGAGCTTGTAAAATTCTTTTTGGCAAAGATCCTTCGAATGATTATATCGATTCATCTCTCTTCAATTTGTTCGACAGCGCGGGGATTAAGTATGAGTTGTCAGATAATCCTTACACTGCGATCTGGAGTAAATTTATTTTCATAGCGCCATTCGGCCTTGTATGCGCCAGGTATAACAAAACTATTGGTGAGGTGATGAAGTCCGATGGCCTGACTGAAATTGTTAAAAATATTATGCGGGAAATTTCAGCAATTGCCTCCAGGAAAGGGATTGAGCTCCCTTCAGATATTATTGATAAAACGTATGTGTCTGCCAGGAATTTTCCTTTTGATACAAAAACATCTTTTCAGAGAGATGTGGAAAATATCACCAAATCTGATGAACGTGATCTCTTCGGAGGTTCAATTATCAGGATGGGAAAAGATAATGGTGTTGCAACTCCGGCAACTGAAGCGGTCTATAATGAAATTGGTGAAATGAAACCATTGAAGTGAGATAGGATTTCAGTCTATATATGTCGGGGGGTAAAAGTCCCTGAAAAGGAGAGCTGTTTCTTCAACTTTTCCGTTGAGAATTTTTTTCCTGTAGACATATATCATTGATCCGGGCTTAATTCTTTTTCCGGATTCTTCAAAGGGGATGTTCAATGTCTCCTCTTCAGTATAGATCTCATAAGAGCCGCGGTTTTCTCTCCCTGAACGTATGGTTATGAGGAGTGTGCTGTCATTCATAGATGTGCTTATAAATATAGACTGCTGGTGAGGATTTTTCATCCGCAGGTCTTTCTTCCCGTATCTTATAGTTGCATCAAGGCCTAATGGAACATAGCTGACAGGGTATGCATGCCTGTGCCTTTCAACAATTACACATCCGGCAAGGAGTAGCGCGTTAAAAAGCGTTGAAGAGACCTGACATATACCTCCCCCCGCTTCGTATGCAGCCCTGTCCTGGTACAGCACTCTTCCACTGAGGTAGCCGTTTGCTGCTGAACCCTCTCCCACTGTTTCATTGAAAGAGAAGACTGCACCTGATGGGATCTCCACCCCATTGAGCTTTGCTGAGGATAACCTTATATTTGTCTTAACAGACTGATCCTGTTCAGCAACAGAGGTTGTGTATGATGAAAGCACAACCTTGTGTACAGGTTCAGAAAAGCCGCTCTGCTGATAAAAAGCAGTTAAAAGAGCATATACCAGAAAAATAAGTTTTTTCAATTAGCAGAAGGTCTCCTTTTATTTTGATTTACCGCTGGCCATTTTACTCTGACCGCTGTATATCAAACCTTTATCCCCGTCAATCCTAACAGCGATTCCGCTTGTAAGAATTTCAGTGGCTTTAGTAGCCCCTGTGATCACAGGGATATCGAGGGCCTTTGCAACAATTGCTGCAGATGAGTCTCCCCCCTCCTCTTCAGTGATTACTGCTGTGGCATTCTTTATAAGGTGAAGAACCTGCTCGGAAGATTTCTCTATTACAAGAATATCGCCGCCTTTAAAATCGTCAATGGAAGACTTGTTATCAGCAATAACGCATAACACGCCTGTTGCGGAGAGCCCGTTAAGGCTTGTTCCCCCCGAAAGGATATCCCCCACAATATGTATCTTGATCATATTTGTTGTGCCGCTTATACCAACAGGCATTCCACCTGTAATAATTACAAGGTCGCCGTTTTTAATAAGACCGGCGCATGCCGCGTTATCAACGGCATTCTGAAAAATTTCATCAGTAGTTTCAGCTTCCGTTGCCAGCACAGGTATGACTCCCCATGAAAGTGCAAGCTGGTTGTATACTTTAATAAGCGGAGTGGAGGCGATAATAGGGCACTTGGGCCTGTAGCGCGAAACCATCCTTGATGTGTGCCCCGATTTTGTTATTGAGATAATCGCAGCAGCGTTAAGTGAATGCGCCGCTGAACATGTTGAATAACTTATGGCGTCAGTTACATTTTTTGAGATGTTGATATGCGTACTCTCAAGTATTTTTACATAATCTATCTCGGTTTCGGTCTTCAGCGCTATTTTGGCCATTGTGGCAACTGTGAGTTCCGCGAATTTACCGATAGATGTTTCTCCCGAAAGCATTATCGCGCTTGTGCCGTCATAGATTGCGTTGGCCACATCTGTAATTTCCGCACGGGTGGGGCGCGGGTTCCGGATCATGGAGTCAAGCATCTGTGTGGCGGTAATTACAGGCTTGCCGGCATTCCGGGTCTTGTTGATTATCATCTTCTGAAGATGTGGTATCTCCTCAAAAGGAATCTCTACACCCATGTCCCCCCTGGCAACCATTACACCGTCACTTACCCGTATTATTTCATCAATATTACGTACACCATCCCTGTTCTCAATTTTGGAGATGATCTTCATGAATGAGCCGTTGTTCTCTGAGAGAAAATTCCTGATAATCTTTACATCCTCTGAACTCCTGACAAAAGAGAGTGCAACATAATCGAAATCGTGTTTTATACCGAAAAGAAGATCCTTCCTGTCATTGTCGCTCATAAAGGGGAGTTTAACTGTAACGCCGGGTACGTTTACTCCTTTCCTGTTGCTCAGTTCTCCGCCGTTTATTACTTCACACACAATATCAATTGAAGTTACTTCATTGACACGGAGTTCAATCAGCCCGTCAGCGATAAGGATGCGGTCTCCGCGATTAATATCATTAACAAGCCCTTTGTATGAGATACCGACCCTTGTTTCATCACCCTCGATCTCTTCAGTTGTAAGGGTGAATCTGTCCCCTTCTTTAATCTCTATTTCGCCGTTTTTGAAGGTTCTTAATCTTATTTCCGGCCCCTTGGTGTCCAGAAGAAGGGAAGCCGGCCTGTTCAGCTCAGCACGGATTTTTTTAAAACACTCAATTCTCTGAAGATGTTCTTCATGCGTGCCGTGAGAAAAGTTAAGGCGCGCAACATCCATGCCTGTAATGAAAATTCTTTTCAGCACTTCAGGATCATCTGTTGCAGGCCCCAGCGTGCATATAATTTTGGTCTTTCTCATGTTTTACTCTCCTATTTCAGGCCGTCAATAATCAGCTGTTTGTCATAAGTTATAACAGCGTCATAAGTAATTTCTTTTTTAGCACCGGGCGACAGGTTAATAACATATTTTCTTATCCCCTGCTGGTACTCCGTACTCTTTTTTATTTCCTCATCTGATAAAAACTGCATTGAAAGATTTTTTATCGCGACTTCGATCTCCTTGTTGTTGCTTACCGGGAAGTTGTCCCGTATAATAATTTCACGCTTCTCCTTAGAGCTGTTTTCAACAGTAATCTTGTATGAATAGACTATTCTTGTGTTGCCGCCGAATACTCCGGAAGTATCGTTGAATTTTTTAACAAGCTCCTTTTTCGCTGTCATGTCAGGAGCAATACCGAGTACAAGATTCTGCTCCTTATCCACAGGGGTGTCAGGAATGCTGACTTTCCCAATAAACTCATTCTCAAGAAAAACCTGAGCCTCGCCTCCAAGCCAGGGGAGTTCTGTACGGTTTGATGTCTTTGCCATGAGAAATACTTTGCCGGATGATTCAGGCACAGTTTCAAAGTAGTACTTAAGTTCCTTCTCAGATTTTAATTTGTACGCTTTAATGAGCTTTTTCTGGTATTTATCAGAAGACTCAATGGTCTGTCTGATGGGGAAAGCCACTTCAAAGCTGAAGCCCGCTGATGTTATTTTAGATTCAGGTACAGGCGCTCCGTTTTTTTTCTTTCTTTCCATGACGGCCTCCTCGTCCATCATTGCCTTGCCGTTTGCTTCAGCTTTCTTGTAGGATCTGAAGTAGTCACCTTCATCTCCCTTGTATGGCTGGCTTGCGTTAAGGTACCACGGAGGGAGATAGGGGAGTGCAATATTTGTAAGAGGCTCACCGGTGGAGAGGCTCAGGTTTATGGCCTCCCAGTCCTCGCCGGTCTTCTGGAATATGTTGGCATATAGAATCACATCTATCTCTTCATTTTTTTTACTCGCCCTGAAGTCATACATCATCTGCCAGTATGTGTTAGGGATCATATAAATCAGGGTGAAGTCAGCATCCTCCTCTGATGCTGAATAGATGCTAAGCATGAGTCTCTTCTCTGTGGCAATGCCTGAAGTGTCAGACTGGAGGTAGCTCTGCTGCTGGGCATACTGATCTGTAACATCACTGTACTGCTGCACCTGGGTCTGTGCAATGTTCTTTTCCATGGCCTTATTTATCTTCTGATAGCTTGAGAAGTAGGAGCTCCCTCCGATCTGCACAAGTTCAAATTCCCACTTCTGTATCTCCTTTGCAAGCTCTCTCCGTTTCTTCTGTATCGATCTGGATGAATTCTGGAGGTCCTTCTTTTTCTTAGCTGTATAGTCAAGAGTGGTCCCCCAGAGATCAGTCTGAGGAATTCTTGTCTGGAGATCCTTGGACGCAGTATGTCTTGTGAATTCATTGATTGAATTTATGAAATCATCCTGCCCCTTTATGTTTGTAAGATCATCAGCAAGTCCCGCATCCTGGTCTCTAAGCTCCTCCAGTTTCTTCTCGATTTCTGATATCTTTTTTCTTCTCTTTTCGAGGAGCGCCTGGCGGGAGATCTCCATGGACATAATTTTTCCGCTGAACTTCTCAGGAAGGCTTCCTCTGACCGACCAGTCATACAGATTGTCCGGCAGGCCCTCTATTAAAATTGTATTTGAACCTTTCTGAAGTTTAATTTTTGATACCCGGGTGATCTCAGCCCTGTTTGTAAAAAGTTTAACAGCTGTTATTTTACTGTTGGCGGCAACAGGCAGATTGGCGGAATTCCCCCATGATACTGAAAAAACAAAAATCAGAGGGGCGAGCATTCCGTATAGTTTATTCATATAAATCCTCCAAAATATCCCTTATATAATAATATACAACAGCGGAAATATAATCCATAATATTTATATATATAAGAGTCAAATACTTAGGGGAAATAATATTAATTTGATACAAAGTTAAAGATGATGCTGAAAATTATAGTATTCCTCAGTTTTTCCCCGCACCTTATTGCTCTATCAAAGTATAATTATTAAATGGAAAAAAGTCTTGACTCTAAAGGTTATGTTTTTTGTCATAAAGTTTATAGAGACTTTGGAATTTTCNNCGAAAGATGACAGTAAAATCATTAAAAGAGGCAAGAAGGGAGCAGATCCTTAAATCTGCTGAGAAAGTCTTCTCCGAAAAAGGTTTTCAGAACTCCACCATATCTGATGTTGCAAAAGAGACAGGGGTTTCTGATACCACAATTTATGAGTATTTTTCGTCCAAGGAGGACCTCCTCTTCTCTATACCCAGGGACGGCATTGAATTAAGCAAACAGATGCTGGATTCTCATCTGAGCTACATCAATGGAGCTTCAAATAAGCTGCGAGGCATGATTTACCATCTTTGTAAATTCTACCAGGATAATCCCTATTTTGCATCAATTTCTCTCATGACTCTTAAGACAAACAAGAAGTTTATGGAAACTGACATTTATAAAGATCTTATTGAATACTATAAAATCATGACAAATGTTATTAAAGAGGGAATGCAGAACGGAGAGCTTAAAAGCGACATAGATCCCTATTTTGTCAGGTCAGTCCTTATTGGAAGCGTTGAATTTGTTACAATCAGATGGCTGATGTACGGGTGCCCCATGGATAAAACACAACCCATTCTCAATGTAGACCCGCTATTCAAACTTGTAATGGGTGGAGCAAAGAAAGACAAGAGGATGAAGAACTTCAACTTCAAGATTAAGATTGAGCCTGAAGATGAGGCTGAAGCTGAAGCAGAAGAGTAAATAAAACAGAGCAAGGGGCTGCAGCCCCTTGCTCTGTTTTTATTATATCCAGTGATTCTTTTTGGCCTGGAAAGTCAGTTCATCCCTGAAATCAGGATGAGCAATTGAAATGAGCTTTTTCACCCTCGTGCTTATTGAATCAAGTGCAATATTAACAACACCGAACTCAGTTACAAGATACTCCTGCTCATTCCTTGTAGTTGTAACTATCGAGCCTTCAGGGAGAGTTGGGAGAATTTTTGATTTAAGTTTACCTTCCTTGTCAGTGTAGGTTGACGCAAGAGCAAGTATCCTTTTACCCCCTTTTGACATCTTGGCACCCTGGTTGAAATTCACCTGCCCGCCGGTACCGCTGTACTGCTTTATCCCTATTGATTCAGATGCCGCCTGGCCTGTAAGGTCCAGCATCAGGGTATTATTTATCGATATAAGGTTATCATTTTGAGCGATATTCATAGGCTGGTTTACCCAGTGAACCTCCTTGAATTCAAAGAGTTCATTTTTATTAAGATCGTCATAGAACTGCCTGGTTCCAACTGCAAAGGCGGTTACTATTTTGCCGGGGTAGAAATTTTTCTTTGCGCATGTGAGAACACCTGCCTTAACAAGTTCAGTCACTGAGGGAGTAACAACCTCTGAGTGCATCCCCAGGTCTTTCTTTCCGTGAAGCATGTGCCCTATGGCATTCCCCAGTCCGCCGAATCCAAGCTGTATTGTAGCTCCATCAGGTATCAGCTCAACGATGAATTCCGCAAGTTTATTCTCCACGTCAGTAATGGGTATCTCCGGAAGTTCGAAGAGAGGATTATCGTTCTCGATAATATAATCTATTTCAGAGATATGGATTTTGAAATCATCTCCACAGCACCACGGGAGGTGTTTATTAATTTCACAGATTACTACATCCGCAGGCTGGAGGCACTCCTTTTTAGGGAGGAATGATCCGAAGCAGGATTTATTCACATACCCGTCCCTGTCAGGGGGAGTTGCAGAGAAGCAGACTTTATTGGGTTTCGCTTTAAGTGCAACATTTCCAAGATCGGAAAAACTGTGCGGCTTGTATGAGCCCACTCCCCACTCCATGCATATCCTTTCAAGGGGGCCGACAAACATTGTTTCAATGTTAAAACTCCCTTTTGCTTCAGGTTTCATATAGTCATACAGAGCCATTGCAAAGCCCTGTAAAATGGTTACATTTCTAAGTTCATGAGCCCTTGCTCCGAGGGCTGTTGAGAAGGCTTTTGGAATGTTAACTCCGCCCCCTGCAAAGAGAGTATCATTTGAGTTAATAAGAGCAGCAGCCTCTTCCGGGGATATAATTTTTGCCTTATAATCCTCCATCCATGATCCGCCTGCTTTTGTTCTGTTTTTTGGTTGTACGCCGCTATTCATATTGCGCTCCGGAATTTTTGTATAAAGCTTACTGGTTGTTAAGATTTTGCTAAAAAAACTTATAGTTGATTGTAAAATATTGTATTAAAAAAGGTTAATATTGTAACTGTGTCAATAACAAAATAGTTAAAGTAATATTCATGTTTAAAATTTAAAACCGGTGTAAGTAAAATTGCAGTTTATGCTACAGAGGGTATGGTATTTTTAATGGAAATG
>DINC01000214.1 GCA_002425885.1 Spirochaetia bacterium UBA5550
ATTCTGAGTGATAATGGCATAATTATCAGAGTATTAATCCTGTCTACTATTTTAATATAGTAAAATAGTAAAACTTTACAATAAAATATTGTGAATATTTTATAAAATATAATACCCTTTTTGCGAAACTCAGTCTCGCGCTCGCAGGGAAGCCCCTGCGGGGGGCTTTTTAAGGGGCAATGCCCCTTAAAACCCCATTTAAAAGAATTAAATTTGCAGCAGGTTAAATAATATCAGTAAAAGTACCCTTTCACACCGCTCATGATCATCTCAAGGGATATGAATGAAACTATAATAGCCATGATCTTCTCCAGCCCCTTTGTAAACTCCTGTCCCAGAAGTCTGTCAATAAGTGCTGATACAGAGAGGAGCAGAGCGCCGGTAATTACCGCTGTTACAACTGCTGCGATGAGGTAGAATTTTTCGGCGCCCTGAAGTTTAAGGTATGATATCATACCGAAAGTCATGCTCCCCGGGCCTGCAAGCATAGGAATGGCGAGGGGGGAGACGATTATGCTTCTTCTGCTTTCCGGCGGATTGTTTTCTGAATTAAGCTGGCCGGAGAGGATCATCTGAAAAGCTATATATAGCAGGAGGAGCCCCCCTCCCACTTTTACAGCTTCAATAGAAATGTAGAAGTAGGTCATTATCTCCTGCCCCAGTACAGAGAAAACAAGCACTATGCTCCCTGCAATGACAGATGAACTGAAAGCAGTGCGTATCCTGTCTGACCTTCCGAACTTTTTTGTCAGAGCGATGAATACGGGTATCGTGCCGATGAAGTCCATCAGAATGAAGATCGGTATAAAGAGTGAGAGGAATTTTGCTGTCATAAGTTCTCCGGTTTATTTTTCTGACGTCATTTCGAACCCTCTCCAGTTTGTCGGGTGAGAAATCTCTATTTTAGAACAGGCTTTATGGTATACTGTGTAAAATTTTTACTGTCATTTAGATTTCTCACATTCGTTCGAANNATTATTATAATAAAGTTCGATTCATTTTTTCGCAATCCTAACAAGCTCCCGCACAATCTGCGCGGTGAGCCCCCATATAACACCATGCTCAGTTCTGTATAAATGGATCTCGTGAAAAATTCCTTTCCAGGGGCCGGCATAGCGTTCAGGGAGCCCCAGTTCCTTTGCGGGAAAAACTGTTTCTTTTTCTCCGGAGCTGTCCATCATGTAAGGCTTAATCTCCAGACTTAACTTGTAAGTTTCGCAATCATTCTCAAGGAACCATCTGAATGGAACAGCAAAGATTTTAGCCACTTCATCTTTGTTGATATTAAAGGAGTTTATGTCAGAGTCAGTTATCCGCCCTACAAATATCTCAATGATCGCACCCATGGGGGCCACAAGTGAATCAAGCCGCCCTTCAATAACTATACTCTCACGGGGGATGCCCAGCTCCTCAATGGTCTCCCTGATCGCTGTGTCCATGCAGCTGCGATCTTTTTTGCTGCTGAATCCGCCCCCCGGAAATGAAACTTCGTCAGGCTGTCTGATCGTGGAGGAGCGCTGCTGAAACAAAAGGTTCCATTCACCGTCAATCTCAACAAAGGGTACAAATACCACGGAGTTGAAGAACTTCTCTCTTCCGAGTATACCTTTCCCGTCAGGGAGTTCGGGAAGAAGTTTTCTGTAATTAAAGCTGTTCATATGTCTGCCTGTATTAATAATCAGATTATTATTTCAATATTTATCTGAAATGAGTTTTATGCAATAATTAATTGAATTTACAATAAAATGGTTATAATCTGAACAGATTGCCGCGCAGCTAAAGGAATTTTAATTGCTTTTTTTGAATTATGGTGTATCTTAATTCCGTGCTCATAGCGATGTTATAAACATTCCGCTTTATAAAATAATAATGATAAAACAGGAGTAATACAATGAAAAAGTATCTGGTAGTATTTATGGTCTGCCTTGCAATAGCTGTGTCAGGGATAACCATGAAAGCATCTGCTGCTGATGACAATGCAAAAAAGCTGAAAAAGAAAACAGAGCAGAAGAAAGACAAAGAGGATAAAAAAGAAAAGAAAGAAAAGAAAGAGAAGAAGGATAAAAAAGAAAAAAAAGACAAAGAAGAGAAGGCTGACAGGAAAGATAAGAAGTCAAAGAAAGACGAAGACAATGAAGAAAAAGCAGAGAAGAAAGAGAAAAAAACGAAGAAGAATAAAGACGACGAGAAGGAAGATAAGTCTGACAAGAAGAAAGACAAAAAAGATAAAAAAGATAAAGACGACGACAAAGAAGCTAAAGCTGAAAAAAAAGATAAAAAAGAGAAGAAAGCAAAAAAAGATAAAGACGATGAAGATAAAGATGACAGTAAGTCTGACAAAAAAGAGAAGAAGGATAAAAAAGTTAAANNTCAAAAACTGCTGATGAGAAAGAACTTGGAAAAGATGACAAAGGCCGCATGATCTATGAAGGACCCAGAGGGGGACAGTATTACTATACAGACCACGGAACAAAAGTCTATCTGAAGGAAGATGATAAAAAATAGAATTCAATGCGCGGGAATCATTATTAACAGCAGAGTCAGGGGGAGTTTATTCCCCTGTTCTGTTTATTCAGACTTATACTTTTTCCATCTCCGCTCTTCACGCTCAAGGTAGGTTCTGAATTTTTCCGGATCATCAATTTTGAGAGTCATAACCTCACCTGTTGCCGGATGAGTGAATGTAAGTTCAACTGCCGCAAGGAATAGCCCCTTGCCTTTAAAGACGTCACCCTCCCTGCCATAAAGAGTATCACCGACAATCGGATGACCCAGCTCCGCCATGTGGCGCCGCAGCTGGTGAGTACGCCCTGTGAGCGGATAAAGATCAACAAGTGTAAGCCATTGATTTTTCAGAGAGCGCACATGTTTAACCGGTGAGTAGTCTGTGGCAGCATCTCTCCCTTCAACCTGTGAATCAATGTGGCCCGGTGTTTCAAGCTTCCCCTGGACAATGGCGCGGTATTTTTTGCGGATGATCTTCTTCTCGAACTGTTCACCTAAGGCAACCTGGGCCCGCATTGTTTTTGCAATGAGGAGGAGCCCGTTTGTGGGGACATCGAGTCTGTGAACAGGTTTCGGCCACCGCAGGGCATCAGACTCTATAGATTTCTTTATATTCCGGAGGAGTGAATTCTCCACTGTACGGAAACTGTTTCCGTTTACCGCAATGCCCGCAGGTTTAATTATTGCGGCAAGGTGTTCATCTTCATATACTATTTCAAGGTCCAGCATATATTCTTTAGGGAGCGCAGATTCGTCATCCAGCAGTTCGATCCTTTGGCCGGGAGAAATCCATGTGCCTGTTTCACCTTTAATTCCGTCAATGAGGAAGTCTCCGCGTTTGATTGCGTTTTTTATACCTTTGCGAGATGGAATTGAGATGAATACTTCGCACGCGTAGTCGCTGAACCTTGCGCGTTCAGTTCCTTCAGGGACGATATGTGTTTCAATTATTATCATTCGATGTTTTATCCAGCTTTATCTGTTAATGATATTACCGGCAGCTATGTGACAATCAGTTTTTTATATTAAAGAACAATGTTTATTCCTAAACATAATTTTTAGTGCAAATGTATTAATAAAAGTCTCTGTCATATCGGCTGTAGCGTGCGCGCCCTGAGCGTAGCGAAGAAGTACCCTTGGGGTAGAATGCCGGTATCTCATAATATTA
>DINC01000336.1:0-133 GCA_002425885.1 Spirochaetia bacterium UBA5550
ATATCATTATTGCAGTAAAAGAATATTATTTAACCGGAACGGATTACTTCGCTTTGCTCGTAATGACAATGGATTGTTAATCCTGAAATTATATAGCCTTACCGCCTCGTTTTTGTTATTTGAGTGAACTTTT
>DINC01000336.1:238-3206 GCA_002425885.1 Spirochaetia bacterium UBA5550
GCAGATTAGTTAAATTGCGGATTCCCATGTCCTGAAATGAGTGCTTGAGTCCCTGAAGGAGATAAGGGATATAATCATTGAGTGAGCCTTTATCTATAACCGCACCTGAAACACCCTGTGCAACAATCACTTTTGACTCCTCTGCAAAATACCTGTTTGTACCGCCAGCCTCCATTGCTTCAAGAGAACCCATCCCCCTGTATTTTTTCAGACGCACACCGTTTTCATAGAAATATTCGCCCGGGGCTTCTTTTGTACCGGCAAACATTGATCCCATCATCGCAGTGGAAGCACCGAGAGCCAGGGCCTTGGATATGTGGCCGATATTGGCTATACCGCCGTCAGCAATTACAGGTACACCCTGTTTGTTGGCATAGCGCGCTGTGCGGTAAACTGCAGTTGCCTGCGGGCGTCCCACTGCCATTGTTGTCTGAGTGGTGCATATTGAGCCGGGGCCCATACCTATTCTCAGAGCGTCAGCTCCGGCACTTATAAGTGTTTTACACTGCTCCTCAGTAACAACGTTTCCACCGATTACATCAATTGAAGGGTATTTTGATTTGATGAATTTAATCATCTCCATCTGGTAAACTGAATTACCCTGGGCTGAGTCGATTATAACAACATCAACTCCCGCTTCATGCAGTGCAGCAAGCCTCTCCCTGGCTTCCTCTTTTGTTGAAATTGCAGCTCCAACCCTGAGATGTTTTTTTTCATCTTTTGAAGATAAGGGGTAACCTCTGTTTTTGAGGAGGTCACTTCTGCTCATCAGTGAAACCAGCCGGCCATCTTTGTCAACTATGGGGAGCTTCCCTTTTTTGGAAGAGCGGAGTATTTTATTCGCGTCAGAGAGAGTTATCCCCTCTTCGGCTGTAAGAAGATCTTTAGTCATTATTTCGGATAGCTTTTTTGTCCTGTCCTTTTCGAAATCTATGTCCCTGTTTGTTACAATTCCTATGAGCCTTGAGTTCAGCCGGCCGTTTTCGGTAATAGGTATTCCGGAGAAGTTGTAACGCGCTTTAATCATGTCAATGTCACTTATTTTGTGGTCAGGAGAGAGAACAAGGGGGTTGTTGATGAATCCGTTTTCGTATCTCTTTACTTTGCGGACCTCTTCAACCTGCTGATCTATTGTATTATTGTAATGAATGATCCCTATCCCCCCCCAGAGCGCCAGGCCGATTGCCATTTCAGCTTCTGTAACGGTGTCCATGGGGCTTGAGATAAAGGGGCTTTTAATTTTAATATTGCGTGTGAGGTTTGTTTCAAGATTTACGTCGTCAGGAGCAAAGTCGATATATCCGGGGAGTATTATAAAGTCGTTATAGGCATAGCCGGTTGGCTGGGTAAATATCTCTTCTGCGGAAAATCCGTCTCTGGTGGTCATCAGTAATCTACTTTTTTCAGGTAAGAAATGTTATTAAATTAATAGATAAGTAAGAGTTATAAAGCAACAAAAAACTTGAATTGTTAGAGGAGGTCATAATTTTTAGAGCAGGGTTTTGTCAAGAAATAGATTGATTCAGTAAATTTTTATTGATAAGTAGCGGGGTACATTTCAGATTAACAGGTAAACTTGCATTATTGATAATATGGGGAAACAGGGGCATTTATGGGAGATTGTATCAGATGCGGAAAATGCTGTCAGGATGTGAGGCTTGCCGAGCCCCCTGAACTCCTTGAAAAAGCCTACGGCTTCTGGAAAAAAACAAAACAGATAGATCCCAACTTTTCAGAGATATACCTTATATATCCAATGCTTACGTTTTTATTTGAGGAGCCCGACTCCGACCTGCCGTATCACTACAGATGCAAGCATTACTCCATAGGTTCTGACGGACTCCCCGGATGTTCCATACATCACATAAGGCCGCGCATGTGCAGAGACTTCCCGTACTACGAGGATGTCACTCATCTTGCGGAGGAGGAGAATATCAGCCCATACGAAGGGTGCGGGTATAATCTTCCTGATTGAGCAATGGGTTGCCTGATTGAGCAAGGGGTTGCAACCCCTTGCTCAATCAGGCGGCAGGTACTCCCTGTGAATATTCGACATGCTGCGGAATATGCTTTTTTTGATCGCGCTGCTTCCCGATGTCATCTGCTGAATCATCTCATGTGCTTTTATCCGTGAAGTATCTTCTCCATAAGGGCAGCGTTTCACTTCAGAAGGGAATCTCCTTATCTCCGCGTATTTATCAATCTCGTTTTTCTCAAGAAGTATCAGGGGCCTTATTGCCTGGAGTTTTCCGCTGAACATTGATAGGGAAGGGGGGAGGGAGCTTGTTATTCCGTTGTACATCATGTTCATCATCAGTGTTTCTATGGCGTCATCAAGGTGATGGCCAAGGGCAAGTTCTCTGCAGTTCATCTCCTCCGCGAAATTAAAAAGGGCTTTTCTCCTGTGCCATGAGCATACAAAGCATTTTGATTTGCTTTCATCAATGGTGAGGTCAGCCTCCATCTCTATGAGGTGAAAGGGTACATTAAGAGACGCGCAGAACTCCCGCATAAAATTTACATCAGATTCGTACCCTATATTTTTTATGAATACATGCACAGCAAAAAGTTCGTAAGAGACAGGGAGCCTTCTCCTTCTTCGCGCGAGAGTTTCAAGGAGGACAAGAGAATCCTTCCCGCCGGAGAGTGCAACTGCAACACGGTCCCCTCCGGCGATCAGAGAGTAGCGGTTGATTGCTCTCCCCACTGATTTTTCTATTTTATCTATGTAGCGGAGATCTTTTTTTTCTGTCATATTGTTAAACCGGTTTTAATTAATGTTTCAGACATGTTGCGATTCCTGAATAAACCTTGTAAAATATGATCATCTCTTTATCCTTCTGGGATCTCCTGCGGGACAAAGCAAAGTATCGCAACAGGTCTATCAATATATTATCAGCATTTTTGCGCAACCTGTAAAATAATTCAGTAATAATTCCTAAAAGAATTATAATCATAAAATTTTGTC
>DINC01000338.1:0-270 GCA_002425885.1 Spirochaetia bacterium UBA5550
ACAATCCAGAACATATATATTATTTCACTCATAACGCCGGCCTCCTTATTCTGTTATTAACCATATAATAATGCAATATACGTGCCATATTAAAATATTTTTATATAATCGAATAATCACTGATTGAATCAGAAGTTATCTGAACCAGCTGAATTCAGCAGATCCGCCTATATACATAGTTCTGGTGCATTATCGATAACGGTGTATCTTTTTTACAACACATGCGCCGCTGATTTTATAATTATAAATATAATTGGATAAAATCCGAGT
>DINC01000338.1:328-1073 GCA_002425885.1 Spirochaetia bacterium UBA5550
AACAAACCAGTTAAGATGATTACTTCTATTAATCCGGGTATAAATGGCCATTGATAAAAAAGAGATTATGAAACAGCAGAGGGAGAGAATGATCAGGGAACATATCTCCTCACGGGATATAACTGATCAGCGTGTAATTGATGCAATGCGCGAAACGGAGAGAGAGCTGTTTATCCAGGAGAAGTATTTCATTGACGCTTACGGAGATCATCCACTCCCCATCGGACATGGACAGACTATTTCGCAGCCCTACATTGTAGCGCTGATGAGCCAGCTTTGTGAATTTACAGGGGATGAGAAGGTTCTTGAAATCGGCTGCGGTTCAGGCTACCAGGCCGCAATTCTCTCCAGACTTGCAAGGGAGATTTACAGTATTGAAAGAATTGACGCGCTGGCTCAGAAAGCCGGGCAGATTCTCTCTGACACGGGATGTCTGAATGTTAAGGTTATTCATGGTGACGGATTTGAAGGGCTCCCTGATGAAGCGCCCTTTGACGTTATTCTTCTCACTGCTGCCCCGGACAGAATACCTCAAAAACTGATAGATCAGCTTGCAGATAACGGAAGACTGATTGCTCCTGTCGGGGAATCTGTTCAGAAACTGATAAAAATCGTCAGAAAGGGTGAAAACATCCTCTCTGAGGTAATAACTTATGTGCGCTTTGTCCCTATGATAAAGGGTTCTAATTAATAATTGACAAAAGATGATTTAAATTAAAATAAAAAGAAATCATTATATTAGCAA
>DINC01000338.1:1084-10999 GCA_002425885.1 Spirochaetia bacterium UBA5550
GTATAGTATTTTAAAATAACTGAAGGTGTTAAATTGGCTTATTCCAAAAGTGAAAAATTTCCTTTTCTTCATGAAAGACTCGCTAAAGAAGCTCATGTTGAAGAGATTCTGACAGAGATCGATCTGCTTCAGAAAAACTGGTTGAAAAACAAAACCGGTGAACTTGCCACTGTGGAATATCTCAATGAATCAAGAAACATAAGAATGCCCGTAACACAGAAGAGGCTGATGAATATTCAGTTTCTGGTGGATCAGCTTATTAAGAACCATCCTGAACATATAAGGCCTATATACTCCTTCAATTTCTCAATCGAACCGGAAAGCAAGAAACTCAACATAGAAGAGAAAGTTGAACTGACCCTTATGATGAACGATTCCAGTTATCATGCGCTTCAGGGAGCCAGGGACAACACATCCACTGACAACCTTCTCCACCTGCTTCAGAGCTTCAGACTGTTCAACCTGACCAAGCTCATAAAAAAATCTAAAAACAGAAACCAGCTTTCCCAGATTATAAAAAACCAGCTTGGTAAAACAATTTTCACCTTTAAAAATTACACCTTCGACAGAACAGGCATAGAGATAACAGAGGATTACTGTTTTCATAAAGATAATTATGATGCAGTGAGGAACAAGATCGAAGTTGAATCTCTCAAAAAAATCATTGATACGCATTCAGCCCCAATTAACAGGCGTCTTAAGAATCTCGGCATTCTCAACCCGTATATAAGCGACTACAGGGACACAAAAATAGATTACATTTTAAATATTCTGTCAGGGGAACTTGCAGCGGCTCTGGATAAAAAAGATCTTCTGGCTGTTAGAAATTTTCATTCTCTCAGAGACTGCATCAATAAAGTTGACAAGATTCTCGATCCGGTGGTTCTCCTTGACGGCGATATTATGAACTATATCAGAACTCATTTTATGGCCACGGACCGGGCAATTCTCTCCATGTTTAAGGAATTAACTCCGGAGATATTTTCCAGATGGGAGACAGAAAAAGTAAGCTCGGCAAAAGTTATCTCATTCCCCATGAATGACGGCAGCAGATATCTTTTTGATGCATCCCAGTTTTTCCAGAAATATGATGAATATATGCACCTTATACTCTACAACGCTGAATACCGCTACATGGAACAGAGGAAACAGGATGAGCTGATCTTTAATGCGGATATTCTCAACGAATCGGGGAAAAAGCTTCTCCCTTCCCGCGATCTGGCGTTAAAAGTTTTCGGAAGTGAAGAGAATATAAATGCCTTCAAAAAACTGGCAAAAGACTATGATGATTTTAAAATTGCATCTGCTGAAGCGGATGAGTACTATGACCAGGCTGATAAAGATACAGGAAAATCATTTATTGCGGTAATAATATCCGGTATAGCTTCACTCTTTACCAGAAGCAGCAAAACACAGGCCAGGGGGAATCAGAAATCACAACCTCAGAAAGCCCTGAATATTAAGAAAGGAATTTCAAAAGAAACAAAAGATATTTATAAACTTATCAGCGAAAGACAATCTCCGCTTATACCTCTTTCAGACCTCATAGAACTCAAACCGGAAAATGAACCGAAGATTGAGCAGACAATACGGGAATTGCGGGAAAACGAATTAAAAATCGTGGTCCCCATATATAACGCCAGACAGGTTCTTTACCCCTTAAGAAGTAAAAAATATCTAATGGCTGATGCTGAATACCTGCTGATAGATCCGGAAACAGCAAAATCTCCCGAAACTATTCGCGATTTTATTGATGAGATTACAGGATTCAAATTTAAAGAGGATGTCATTTCAGGCAATGCCCTGTTCAGTATAGAGAAGTATCTGTTCTCCATAAACAGGCAGAACAGGGCAAAGAAAAGAAGAGAAAAAAAATAAAGCTATTCAGCGCCTGATGCACCGCAGGAACCGCAGTTTCCGGTACAGGCCGGAGCCGGCTGACTTTCTGATGCTGCGCTTTTATTTTTATAGTCGTTAACGTAAAATCCATTACCTTTAAAAATGATACCTGTGGCATTAAACAATTTCCTCACAGGCTTGCCGCACTTTTCGCAGACACTGACAGGGTCATCTTTCATCGATTGAAAAACATCAAATCTGTGTTTGCACTCCAGACACTCATACTGATATGTGGGCATAAATTCACCTCTGTAATTATCTAATGTTGATTTATGTAAAAAATATTATTCACCGCCCTCTTGTCCGGGGCGTGCATATAANNTTCGGTTAATATCCCTTTACTGTCAATGAAAAAATCACTGAATCGAAGGTTCAGAATTATCTGTATGTTTACACACAATATCTGTTAAAAAAAATTTCTCTTTAAGATATAAAATATTTTCTCTGTTCATCCCTATAAATTCCTCCCTGTTTTTTCCGGGGAGCAGGAGAATCGCAGATCTGCTGTCACCTCTGCGTGCGGCATGCCATTCCTTAAACAGAGCCTCAAGATATCTTCTTCTATACCGGGATTTAATCATGAAACCGATTGCAGGGTGATACGGGCCCGCAACTACGGGATTGTCCCCTTCAATAAAATCCATGGGATGAAGTCCCATTCTGATAATATTAATCCCGTTCTCATAAAACATACCGTACATTACCGAACAGAGTTCAACAGTCTCTTCTATTGTCATAGGTGTATAGTCACCGGAAGAGTATAGTGTTTCAAGAGCCGTATCTCTAAGTACCACAGCTGGATATATCCTGACATCGTCAGGTTTTAGAGAGAGGGTAATCTCCGCTGTTCTGAGGGATTTCTGCGGAGTATCTGTCGGGAGTCCCGGCAGAAGCTGAATCCCGCTCCGGAAACCTGACTCTTTTATAAGCTGTACCGCTTTAACTGAATCATCAGAGCAGTGTCCCCTCCCTGATGCTTCCAGCACTTCATCATCAAAGGATTGGACTCCAAGCTCCACTGTTTCGACATGATACTTTTTCAATAGAGCCAGCGACGCACCGGTTATATAATCAGGCCTGGTCGAGACCCTGATTGAACTTATTGCTCCCTTCTCAAGATACGGCTGAATCCATGAAAGATATCTCTCCTGAAGTTCAGGTTCAATGCCGGTGAAACTCCCCCCGAAAAATGCCAGTTCAACTTTTTCAACAGAGGATGATACGGCTGACAGATACTTTTCAATTACTGCTGCTACAGCCGGCCTGTCCGGTTGGGAGGAGGAACCTGTCACACGCCACTGGTTGCAGAAGACACAGCAGTGCGGACAGCCGATGTGAGGTATAAATACCGGGATAGTTATTCTTTTTTTAGACATATAAAATTTTACAGCCTGCTGAGGTCAAACTTCCAGTAAGGGCCTTCCCTGACGAAATCAAGTTCATATCCGCCGGATGTTTTGATTACAGCAGATGAACCGCTCACATCAACTGCTATAATCTCATCATTAAAAATATCTGCAAGACTGTTCCCGTACCTGCTTCTTGAAAAATATAAAGCTGTACAGTCAGCAGGGTTCATGTTCCTGATCTTATCCGGAGGAATATTTTCCGATAGCGCTATTGCCTTAAGCTGCGTGTCACTGAGCTTGACAGTAAGTTTGATGAACTCATCTATCTTCTCAAGGCTTTCTGTTGAAAGATGACGCATTAACACCTCCCGATCATTTTTCCCGGCAGCTTCTTTAATTACCTGAAAAGTATCAGAAGGTGTCAGAGGCCCCCCCTTCGCACAACTCAACAATGACAAAAGAGAAAAAATATAAATAAACCTGACCATTACACGCATTTTAAGTTATTGCCCTCTCTTTCCGCAATCATATTATCAATAAGCCTTGTTGTGCCCCAGTATGCGGCAACAGCTATTACAGTCTTATCACCTGCAACGGCTGTATCTTTCAGCGTCCCGTAATCAACAATAGAGATATAATCTATTTTATCTGGCCTCCCCTCTTCGATGACTTTTTTCATCTCACCGATAATCTTTGATGATTCTGTTACTCCGGTTTTTAATAATTCTTCACACTTTTTCAGGCTTCTGCTTAACGCGAGAGCAGCGCTTCTCTGTTCAGGGGAGAGGTGTTTGTTCCTTGAGCTCATCGCAAGTCCGTCGATCTCTCTCTTTATCGGAGCTATTATCATCTTTATAGGGAAGTTCAGATCTGCAACCATCTTTTCAAGACTTACCGCCTGCTGTATATCCTTCTGCCCGAAAACAGCAACATCGGGCTGAACTATATTAAATAATTTGGAGACTACAGTGAACACCCCTTTAAAGTGTCCGGGTCTGTGCGCTCCGCAAAGATTTTCTGTCAGCATATCAACATCAACTGTTGTCAGATTGTTCCTGTACATTTCAGTATCATCAGGCGTGAAGATAAGGTCAACACCCCCCTTCTCCGCGATATCGAAGTCACGTTCAAGGTCTTTGGGATAAGTGTTGAAATCATTAACATCATTGAATTGAAGGCGATTCACAAAAATGCTCATAACATGGAATTCGGCATTCTGTTTTGATATCTCCACAAGGCTTATATGCCCGTCATGAAGAAATCCCATAGTAGGGACAAACCCTATTCTCTTACCGCTATTCCTTGCTTCCCTGACTGCATCACGTACATCTTCTATCTTCCTTACTATTTTCATAATATCTCTCTTTGCATGGAATAATTTCCGACATTAACTTATTTGAATGAATATTTTTATTTACCCCTCATAATTCAAGGTTTNNTTTTACATAAAAAACATTATTTGACTTCCTGCTACAATTTCTTTGACTATTTATTACCCGCTTTAAAATTTGATTGGAATAAAAAGACAAAAAGATTAATTTTAGTATAAATATACCCGAAGGAAATGCGGATGACTGAAAGCTCAGATACTGTTTTTATAATTACTGAAAAGCGGGATCTTATCCCTGTTTTTAAATACTTTGCAGAAGAAAATAGAATCAAAGTTCCGGAACCGGAGAATAATTTAACTTCTGTTGAATATATACGGGAAAAAACAACTCAAAATGGCGGACTGTCCTGGATTAAAAAAGACATAATTGATTACATAAAATCAAAGGGTTATCCGCTTCTGATAANNAATTATAGATATGAAAATCAATTCAGGAACAGATGATAATGACAGCCTCAGGGTGCTGAAGACAATTCTGCTCTCTTTTGCACTAATCACACACAGCGAATCTTTCAGAGATGTTATCTGCAGTTTATTCATTCTTTCTGAGCCCTCTGATTATCTGAAATTCAACAGCGAGGTTAAAGATCCGAAACTCCTGTTCGGGAATATAAAGACAGGGGATAATAAAGTAAATCAGCTTATTGATCGTTTAAAAACGGACGCCGGGCTTTTCAATAGAAACTTTAATATATTCATAAGCAGTACGGGGAACGGCGGGCAGCAGATAACTTCCGAGCTTAAAACTTTTTATTCCATGATTAAAGCGAGAGAGAAACTCCGCAGCAAGCTTAATAAACCTGCGGCAGCTCTCACACCTGAAAACAGCTCTGCTGCACCTGCTGATATAATCTTCAGAATGGATAACGGTTATTACCTCAATGGAGAGTTCTTTGAAAAATGCGATTACTGCCGCGCCGTTACCAGCGAAGAGATATATATTATCGGGAACTTCACAAGTTTTACAAGAGTTGAAGTGATCGAGAGGCTCCTTAAATTGATTAAATCAGGGCCCACGCGCGACTACAGCTTCAGGAAAAATCCGGATATAATAATTCACATCCCGGAGGAATCAACAATAGACGTAACAATCCCTGTTACACTGGCGCAGCTTATGAGCAAAGAGTTTTCAGATTTCAGGAACATGAAAATTAAAACAACGATGAAGCATACTAAAACCATGGAACAGTCCAAAGGCTACAGCATGATTCAGAGGAGCATTATTCTGAGCAATGATTAATACTAATCATACCTGTTAAATGAATACCTTATTGAACCATGCCCCACCATACCTGTCATCTCTTCAATGAATACCTCAGAGGGATGGACGTTAAACGAAGAATGAGCTTTAATTGTTCTCACTCCGCCATGATCTTTTACATGAAAAAAAAGCGGGCAGTTTCCTTTATGTTTTTCAACAACAGATTTAATATCTGTTATTATACTGTCATCAACACCCAGTGAATCAAGCCTGATATGGATGCCGGCAACAGCCTCTCTCCTGACATCCTTCAGAGACTTAAGGTTCTGGGCAATTATCTTTCGCGGTTTTCCGCCTTCAAACTCCACTTTCCCGGTTACCATTACAGGTTCGCCGCCATTAATCAGATCACTGAATTTTTCAAGCACTTTGGAGAAAAAGAGTATCTCAATGGAACCGTTGAGATCTTCGAACATACCTGCCGCATACTGCTTCCCGTTCTTCTGCGAACGCCTTACTGTTATATTGGCCAGTATACCTACGATGGACACATCCTGACTGCAGTTGTTATCGCACAGTTCAGCAAGGGTATATGAAGGGAACGACTTAATTTCATTTTCAAATCTTGAAAGAGGATGACCGGAGAGGTAGAGTCCGATGGTCTCCTTTTCAAAAGCAAGCTTAATGTTATCCTTCCAGTCAGACACAGCGGGGAGATCTGATGAAAGTCTGGTGTTATCCCTGGATGAATCCATACTGAAGAGATCCCCCTGCCCGGACTGAATATCAGCCTGATACTTTCTGGCAAGGTCAATTATGAGATCTATAGATTCAAAGAGCTGCCCCCTGTTGTCATGAATCTCATCCAGAGCGCCGGATTTAATCAGTGATTCAAGTACCCCTTTATTCACAACGCTGAGGTCAACTTTTTCGAGAAACTCCTTCAGTGTTTTGAACCCGCCGGTTTTACTCCTTGCTTCGACAATGTTCTCAATAGCCTTTTCACCGAGCCCCTTGATCGCGCCGAATCCGAACCTTATAGATTTTTCTTCAATTGTAAAATCATAAAAACTTTTATTCAGGGACGGAGACAAGACTTTGATGCCATTCTCTTTGCAGTCAGAGATATACTGTATAACATCATCCTGCTTATCGGGCTGTGCCGAGAGGAGGGCCGTCATATACTGCACGCGGTAATGCGCCTTGAGATATGCTGTCTGATATGTAACGAGAGCATAGGCGGCTGAGTGTGATTTGTTGAAACCGTACTCACCGAACTTCTTTATCAGTTCGTAGAGGTCAACAGCTATCTGTCTGTCGATCTTATTCTTTTCCGCTCCGGCAAGAAATTTCTCTTCAAGGGCATTGATAATATCCATTACCTTTTTACCCATGGCTTTACGGAGTTTATCCGCTTCAGGGAGTGTAAAGCCCGCTATAATCTGGGATATAAGCATTACCTGTTCCTGGTAAACAATAACTCCAAGTGTATCTTTAAGCACTGGTTCCAGTGAGGGGTGAGAATATCTCACAAGTTCCGGTTTCTTCTTCCTCTCAATAAAATCATCAACCATTCCGGAACCGAGAGGGCCCGGTCTGTAAAGCGCCACTATTGCTATAATATCCTCAAATTCAGTGGGACTGAGACGCCTGAGGATATTCTGCATACCTGAACTTTCAAGCTGGAACACCCCGCGTGTATCTGCGTTCTGGAGAAGTCTGAATGTCTCCTTGTCATCAAGGGGGATGTTATTTATATCTATGTCATCACCGGTTGTTTTTTTGATGATCTTCAGGCAATTATCAATAATACTGAGGTTTTTAAGCCCCAGAAAATCCATCTTCACAAGGCCGGCCTGTTCAAGAGTGTTCTTCTCATACTGTGAGGAAATGCTGCCATCCTTATCACGGTAGAGAGGAACATATTCCGTAAGGGGTCCCTTTGATATAACGACTCCGGCCGCATGTTTACCAACAGATCGCGTGAGCCCCTCAAGCCTGAGAGATATATCTATCAGTTCCCTCCCGCTATCACTTTCGGAGAGTTTTTTTAACTCCGGGGAAGACTTGATCGACTCAGCCAGCGTGTTTTCTTCTATCAGTTTGCTTATGTCATTGGCTTCAGCGAATGGTATATCGAGAGCACGCGCGACATCTTTTACCACAGCCTTTGCCTTCATCCTGTTGATTGTGACTATCTGGCTTACATGATCTTCGCCGTACTTACCCTTGACATAATCAATAACCTCCTCACGCCTGTCAGCACAGAAGTCCAGATCCATATCAGGCATCTCGTTCCTGTCAGGGTTGAGAAATCGTTCAAAGAGAAGATTGTACTTCAGCGGATCAAGGGCTGTAATCCCCAGACAATAGGAGATTATTGAACCTGCCGCAGACCCCCTGCCAGGCCCCACCGGTATGTGAACACTCCTTGCGTAATTGATAAAATCCCAGACTATAAGAAAGTAGCCGGAAAACTTCATGCTGGTAATGACAGAAAGCTCATATTCAATCCGCTTTTTAGCCTCCTCCGGAACATTACCGCCGAATATTCTGCCAGCGCCTTCATCAACAAGGTGCCTGAGATATGAATCGAGATTATAACCTGCCGGCACTTCAAAATTCGGAAGTACCGGATTGCCGAGATCAATATCAAGGTCAATCATATCTGCAATTTTACATGTATTGAAAAGAGAATCGGGATAATCAGCGAAGTTCATCCTCATCTCATCAAGTGTCTTCAGGTAGAATTCGTTTGTGGAGAACCGCATTCTATTCTCTTCACTCATTGTTTTCCCGGTCTGTACGCAGAGAAGAACCTCATGAGAGTACGCGTCATCCCTTGTTACATAGTGAGCGTCATTGGTTGCGATAAGGGGGATATTCATCTCAGCAGCCATGCGGATCAGTTCCCTGTTCGCAATCTCCTGCTCTTTAATACCGTGGTACTGCAGCTCAAGGAAAAAATTATCTCTGCCGAATATCTCCTGGTATTTACCCGCAAGTTCCCTGGCCTCTTTATTCCTCCCCCTGATTATATTAACAGGTATTTCACCTGCAATACATGCAGAGGAGGCAATAATCCCCTCTGAATATTTCTCCAGCACCTCCATGTCGATCCGGGGCTTATAGTAAAAGCCCTCAGTATATGCTATGGAAGAGAGCCGCATAAGATTCTTGTAACCGGTATTATTTTTAGCCAGCAGTATCAGATGATAGGCAATATCCTCTTTACTGTCCTTTGCCACCTCTTTCCTGAACCTTGAGCCCGGGGCAACATAAAACTCCTCCCCCACAACGGGTTTTATCCCTTTTTTCCGGGCTTTCTGGTAGAATTCCACTGCTCCGAACATATTACCATGATCAGTGATAGCTATCGCGGGCATTCCAAGATCAACAGCGCGGCCCACCATTTTATCAACAGTGATAGCCCCGTCCAGTATTGAATAGTCTGAATGATTATGAAGGTGTACAAAATCCATTTAAAAAACCAGGTAATGAGATTAGAAATCAAAAATGGTGCCATGCTGTAGTTCAGCAGCAGCCTGAAAAGATTAACTTAAGTATAAAGAAATGAAGGAGACATAATTTCAAGTATAAATTTTAAAAAAAGATGGTGATCAGCAACAAAAAAGAGGCCCCACATTCTTCGGAACCCCTTTTATAGTCAATATTAATAATTTAAATAAATTTCTTTGCTGCTTCACACTTTATCTGGTATTTTTCGAAGTGTCATTTAACAACCTGGATCAGAGTGTTGCGTACTGATATAACATCTCCGTTTTCAAGGCCCAATATAACCGAATCTCCGGCATAAACAGGGGAGGTTTTTATATCGCTTGAGAATGTATTCTGCCATACGAGGTTACCTTTCCCGGGATTGAGGGCAAATACAGTCCTGTCATTGGCAACTATCACATTACCGAAGGCAAGCAGCGGGCTAACTGTCACAGCTCCCCCTGTTTTATATTTCCAGAGTAGCTTTCCTGAAGTATCCTCCAGCGAATAGATAAAGCCGTCTTCAGATCCGAAAAGGATACTCTTTTCATATAATGACGGTGATGAATAAATTGCCC
>DINC01000045.1:0-2697 GCA_002425885.1 Spirochaetia bacterium UBA5550
GATCATTTTTTTTCTGATAAATAATTTCTAAAGAGTGAAGATTTAATAACGAATCATCATTAAATCCTGTTTTCTTTTTTATAACAGGTATAAAATCCTCATTGATTTCATATCCCACTGAATTTCTGTTTAATTCAAGAGCAACCTTTGCAGTTGTCCCGCTCCCTGCAAATGGGTCTAATACTGTTTCACCATAAAAAGAGAACATCTTTATCAGCCGCTTAGGGAGCTCTTCAGGGAACATTGCCTGATGCTCAATCTGCTTTGCACCGCCGAAATACCAGTGTCCTGAAAAATACTCTTTCCATTCATCCTTTGTTATCTCAGATTTCTTTTTTATATCAGGATCCTGTTTTACACTTTCACCCGGTTTTTTAAATATAAGTATATGCTCATAATCAATTTCAATCATCCCATTCGGAGGATAAGGGAAGGAGCCCATTATTGTTGCTCCCCCTGTTGTATTCATAGATGTTTTTTTCTGCCAGATTATTGAACCCATATAATCAAAACCGATCTTTTCACACTGGGAGATACATTCTGAATGAAGAGGGATTATTTTATACCGTCCATAAATTATTGACCTTGCGAACTGGTCTCCGATATTAATACAGAGTCTTCTGCCCGGTTTCACAACTCTGAAACATTCGTCCCATACCCTGTATAAATCTTTTAAATATTCATGTAAAGTCTGTCCGAATCCTATCTGCGCCTCATTGTTATAATCTTTTATCTGCCAATATGGCGGCGATGTAATTACTAAATCTATAGACTTATCTTCTATATCACTCATTGATCGGCTATCGCCTGAAATTAATTTAAAATTCACTTACTGATTTCCTTTAATTATTTATCTTTTCTTTTTTGTAGATTTCTTTTAAAACTATGTCTAACTCTCTCAGAGAATCCCCTTCACCGCTTCCGCAAGATCCTTCATATCCCTCTCATGAACTGTGAACATATCAATAACATATCTCCCGTCCCGCACTGTACCCACAACAGGCGGTGTACATGAAACAAAGTGATCATAAACCTCATCAGGAGACATCCCCGGCAGCGCAATCTCAATGCCGAAACTGTCGAGCTCCTCACCCGGCATTGAACCTCCGCCGTATGCGCAGCGTGTCTTCACCTTCTTCATGAAGCTCTTCGCGTCAGCTCCGCACATGCGGATAAGCCTCGATGCCTTCTGTGAAACAGCATCCGCTCCCTGTGTTATACTGCTCCAGAGCCCGGTCTCCGTATATCTTCCGTTCACATAAAGAAGGAGTGTCTCCTGCAGAATTGTGTATGTAATCTTATCAACTCGGAGCATCCGCATAAGGGGATTCTTTCTGAGCTTCGCGATGATCTCCTTCTTGCCCACAATTATCCCCGCCTGGCATCCGCCGAGGAGCTTGTCCCCGCTGAAGCATACAAGGTCAGCCCCCTGTGAAGTCTCATGATAAACAGTCTGCTCAAAGTTACCAGGCATCCAGTCATTCACAAGGTTGCCGCTCCCCATATCGCGGACAAAAACAATCCTGTCATTTTTCAAAGCGGAGAGTTCTTTCAGCGATGGGGCTTCGGTAAATCCCTCAAGCCTGAAGTTTGAAGTGTGAGCAGAGAAGATCATCTTCGTGTTATCAGTAATTGCATTTTTAAAATCATCAAGGGTGGTTATGTTAGTTGTACCCACTTCAACAAGTGTTGTGCCGCTCTGGTTCATGATGTCAGGTATGCGAAAACCCCCGCCGATCTGAATAAGCTCTCCGCGCGAAACAATTGTCTCTCCACCCTTTGCAAGCTCGTTCAATATAAGGAAAACACTTGAGGCGTTGTTGTTAACAATTAGGGCATCCTCAGATTTTGTCATCTGACAGATGAGCTCCTCTGCAAAGCCCCCCCTCTTCCCCCTCTTTTTCGCAGGGATATAGTATTCAAGGTTGCAGTACCCGGAGATATTCTTTTTAAGGATTTCAAAGATTCCCTCGCCAAGGGGAGCCCTGCCGAGATTAGTGTGAATGATTATACCTGTTCCGTTAATCACTCTCTGGAGCCTTTCACTGGATTTTATTTTAAGCTTCTTAATAACTTCATCTTTAAGTTTCTGACTGTCAGCCTCAGCTCCGGCAATGAGCGCCTCTCTGTAGGAGTTCACACCTTCGCGGACGCAATCAGCAGCGCTGACCTTCCCTATGACAGGGATAAATCCTTCTATCTCTTCATCCTGAAGGAGCTTCTCAACCTGCGGAATCTCCCGCAGCACTCTATTTATCTCGTTTTTTTCCATGAAAGAACCCGCGTAAACATTTTCACTGAATGTATAAAACTCCCCGCATTTTTCAAGAAATTTAATTAAAGGGGGAGAGATAATAACCGCGGACTAATTGAATGCGGATTCGATCTCTAACAGTGCGGAAATGGACCTTTTAAGCCCAATCATGGACTCTCAGAGTACAAATGCGAGCCCTTTGCGGTCAATGCCGGACTCTCAGAGTGCAAACGCGAGCCCTTTACGGTCAATGCCGGACTCTCAGAGTGCAAACGCGGACTCTTTACGGTCAACACCGGACTCTCAGAGTGCAAACGCGGACCCTTTACGGTCAATGCCGGACTCTCAGAGTGCAATTATGCATCTTTGACAGGGGACGCCCCCTCTTCAACAGGGATGATTCCATCTCCGGAAGAGAATTATGCATCTCTGACAGGGGACGT
>DINC01000045.1:2704-5664 GCA_002425885.1 Spirochaetia bacterium UBA5550
CCCTCTTTAACATGAAAGTTTCCCTCTCCATGAGGGAATCATGCATCTCTCACAGGGGATGTTCCCTCTTCAACAGGGAAGTTCCCCTCTACATGAGGGAACCGTGTCTCTCCAGAAAGGAAACTTGCCTCTTCAGGAAAGAAACTCCCCTCTCTGCAAAGTAATTTCCCCTCTACACAAGGGAAGCACGGCTCCTCAGGATGGAAATTCGATTCTTCACGATGCAACAGTAAATATAAAGCAGCGGAACCGGCCGGAAAGATCTCCCTTAAAATATATCCGCAATTGACTTTCGGCATCAGATCAATTAAATTGATCTCAGGAGAAATACTATCTTAAATTTTTAAACGCAAAGATCAATTAATTATGGACTTATAGCTCCCCGTTAACTGATTATCTCAGAAAAAAACAGGACAGGGTTTTATGGATATACAGGAACGAATTGAAAAAAACATTACACAGGTCATCATGGAGGAGCTGGGGGAGAGTCTTCACCCGGGCAAACTCGATGCTATAATAAAAAGAATTACAGAAAAGCTCACCTTTACAGTTACACCTGATGAACTTGTTCTCCTCAGAATGAAGATGGAGGAGAAGGCCCAGCGCGAACTTGCAGTTGTATCTGTAATCGGGCAGGATTCTGTGGGGATTGTGGCAGAGGTGACCCGCGCTCTTGCAGAGAGCAAAGCAAACATCGAAGGGATGAACCAGGCCATTGTGTCAGGATACTTCGCACTTATACTAACCATTGATGTTAAGGATATGACAGTTACCATTGATGAACTTCAGAGTATAATGGATAAAATCGCAGAGACGAGAAACCTCAGGATATACATTCAGCACGAAAATATATTCCGCAGTATGAACAGGATATAGGTAACGTGCATGAAATACGAAGTATCTGAAATCCTTGAAACAATAAAGATGAACGCTCTTGAGAACCTCGACGTCCGCACAGTGACACTGGGCCTCTCACTATTTGACTGCATAACTGACGATGCCGTAAAGACAGCGGGGAACGTAAGAGAAAAGATGCTCCGCTACGGCTCTGACATTGTTAAAACAGCTGACAAAGTTGCAGGGCGCTACGGCGTGAAGATCGTAAACAAGCGTGTCTCCCTCACACCCCTCTCCCTTGTATTCGGAAGAGAGAGAACTCTTGAAGAGTATGTCAAAGCAGCGGATATAATTGATAAAACCGGAAGTGAAATTGGAATCGATTTTATCGGAGGGTACTCGGCCCTTGTACACAAAGGGATCACATCCGGAGAATCCGCATTCCTTGATTCAATACCGCAGGTGCTTGCATCAACGCAGAGGCTCTGCTCATCAGTGAATGTTGCCACAACAAAAGCAGGGATCAACATGGACGCTGTTATGCGCATGGGTGAAATCGTAAAGAGAGCAGCGGAACTCACAGCTGACAGGCAGGCAATAGGCTGCGCGAAACTTGTTATATTCGCCAACATCCCTGAGGACAACCCCTTTATGGCAGGTGCGCTGCACGGCCCCGGCGAAGGGGGAGCCACACTTAATGTCGGAGTTTCAGGCCCAGGTGTTGTGTACCGCGCAATAAAAAGCCTCCCAAAGGATGCTGACTTTGAAGTTGTATCTGAAACAGTGAAAAAGATCGCATTCAAAATAACACGCATGGGTGAGCTCGTTGGCCGCGAAGTGGCAAAGGAGCTTGGCGTTTCATTTGGAATCCTTGACCTCTCTCTTGCGCCGACACCGGCAATCGGAGACAGCGTGGCTGACATCCTTGAAGCAATGGGCCTTGAGGCATGCGGAACACACGGCACAACAGCGGCCCTTGCACTCCTTAATGATGCAGTGAAGAAAGGGGGGGCATTCGCGTCATCTTACGTCGGCGGCCTGTCAGGTGCATTTATCCCTGTGAGCGAAGATGCCACAATGGAGAGACGCGCAGCAGAGGGGAAGCTATCCCTGGACAAACTTGAGGCGATGACAGCAGTATGTTCAGTGGGCCTTGACATGATTGCAGTACCCGGAGACACACCGGCTGAGACAATAGCAGCAATTATTGCTGATGAGATAAGCATCGGAGTTGTAAATTCCAAAACAACGGCAGTGAGGCTCCTCCCTGTTCCGGGCGCTAAACCTGGTGATGAAATTACACTTGGGGGGCTTCTTGGAAGGGCAAGGATTATCCCTGTTCACAGGGATTCAGCATCAGTTTTTGTAAGGAGAGGGGGACGTATCCCTGCGCCTATACAGTCAATGAAAAACTGACAACGCCTCCCCCGCCGCAGGAGGGACATGAACCTGATTCAGCGCGGAGTTGTTCTTTTTATAATTATCTTCTTCCTCTTTTTTACCCTGATTGGAGTTAATTTTTACAGGGAAAAAAAGGAGGAGGAGCATCTGCGCGCATCCCTCAGCAGGGTATATCTTTCAATACTTGAAAAATCACTGCTGATGAACTCAACCCCGGTAAAGAACTACCTCAAGGATCTCACTATCTGGGATGAATCAGTTGAGTATATCAAAAACAGAAACAGGGTCTATGCTGTTGACAATATCGACGCAAGCGGAGATGTCTACGGCATAGGTGAGACCTGGGTTTACACCTCTGATTTCAGAAAGATATATTACTATAACAACAGCAATGTTGAAGCTGAGGCCGGGGATCTTGGGCCAATCATCCCTTCATTAATTGAGAGATCCGCCAAAGAAAGATTTTTCACTTTCCACTACAAAAAAGATGATACAGTTTTTGAAATAACAGCTGCTTCAATACACCCCAATGGTGACAGGGGGAGAAAAACCGCTCCTGCCGGATATATACTCTCCGCAATCCCCTATGATGAAAAGTTTATTACAGAATTGAAATCTTTTCTGCCGCAGATTCAGGATGCTGAAATTCAGGAGAATATAAGAGACACCCCCCATGATGAATTTGTGCTCCCCATTAATGGATCTTTTAAAGATATAAATGG
>DINC01000069.1 GCA_002425885.1 Spirochaetia bacterium UBA5550
TGACAGAAAATTATATTATCAGCTTCGCACTAAAAAGTTAGTTAAGGAATAAATACTGGTTTTCTTTATATGCTGAAGATGAATTTATAAACTTTTATTAATTACTGATTTCAAAGCATTTATAATTACCCGCAAAAAGAGGTTAAAGAATGAACTTAATTAATAAACTTCCCNNGTGGGTGATTCCCTGACATACGGATGGCTTGTCAGCAAAGGTTATCTCGATTATCTCGGAGAGATGCTGAATGAAAAATATCCTGATATTAAAATCTCAATCAAAAATCATGGAGTCCCGGGAGATACTGCGGGTGACGGTCTTCGGAGAATTAACCGCGTAACAGAGGAAAAACCGGACCTATGCTTTATCCAGTTTGCACTGAATGATGCTTTTACAGGGATGACTCCCGAAATGTTCAAAAGCAATATAGAAAAGATTATCCGTAAAATTCAATCCGCCACCTCTGCCGAGATTCTACTGCTGACATCTGTTCCGGTAAGCAGCTCTTATGAAAACAGCATAGCAGAATCCTTTTATGACAGAATTGCCGAATGCGGGGAGGAGTTTAATATACCTGTAGCAAAAGTACATGAATACTGGAAGAAAAAAATCAGAGAAGGGATAAGCCATGCATCTCTTGTCCAGGGGGATGGAGTTCACCCCGTGGAAAAAGGATACAAATTTATGGCTGAAGCTATTTTGGAAATTCTGTAGACATTAATCCAGAAGGCTGTCGAGCTTTCTTGATAAGTCGCCGCTGACGTTAACAAATTCAATACCCATGCCGGCTTTCCCGGAAGGGGTTTCATCATCACGAATCCATCTTACCACACCCTGAACTTCAACTTCACCGTTTCCGGGGAGCATTATTGTAAGATTAACGGTTGATCCATTACTGAGAGGTTCCGGCGTTGATATAAAAATACCGCCCCTGCTTACATCAACAGACGAACTGAGTGTTACTGATTCTTCAGTCCTGACTTCTGATTTTACCGTTTTATTAATTCTGTGAGTTTTTCTATGTTCAGACATCTTTAACCTCTCTGCCGAAAGTCAATACTATGCTTTAAAAATATACATATTGACAAAATTTACAATCTTTTTTTTGCTAAGAATGCTGTAGGATTTCATTATTGATTAAACAGGATACCCATACAAAAATCTGATGACTGCCGGTCCCCTTAAAATATTCTACCTTAAAAAGAAGGTACTATTCCCTCACTGTACAGTATCAGTGAGGATGAGAGAATCGAAGCATACCCTTAGCCTTGCTCAAGGTGATCAGATTATTGTCTACTCCTTAAGGAATATCCTGGATATCCTTTTTGTAAAGCGGAGAGTTTCAACTCTGGCGGAAATTATCTCAGCAGAAAAAGAGGATAATACTCTCCGTTTTCAGCTTAAAGGTATTAAACGGGTACGGGTAACATCTCTCACACGATTCTTTGCCGCTCAATATGCGGAGATTCCTGAAAACACTGCTCAGCATGATACTGCTCTTACAAAAGAACTGAGAAAAAAAGCGCAGGAGCTTATTTTTCTGATAAATGTGGAAGAGTCGGACAGGCTTATTGACCTGATGAATTTTCTCGTAGACCTGGGGCAGATTACCGACTTCATTTCAAACTACTTTGTGCTTGATGACAGCATGAGAAATGATCTGTTAAATGAAACAGATATTTCAGCAAGAAGCCGCCTTCTTCAGCAGAAAATTCAGCAGATTATCGAAAAAATCGGGAAACAGGGATAAACGAATGTTTAAAAAAGACGCAAGAGGGGAAGATGTATACTACTCACTGGAATGGTCGCGTCTTTTTGAGTATGACAGATTCAACGCACGCAGGGTCATGCCTGAACTCCCGGGAATTGTCTGGCTGCTTCACCCGGTAAAAAAAGATATGGAGAGCCTCCTGTTTTTTGCATGCTGGAGAGACGGGCTCAGGGTGGGGCTCCGTAAACTTCTTGATGATTCATTTATCAACATAGGGAAAGAACAACTGCGGGAAACTCTGCTCGATCATGAACTCCACTTCAGGTTTGCTGTAATTGACACAAGCCCCCTTGATATTCAGGACATTATGTACTGGATGATCAAAGAATATAAACCTTTATATAATGACATTACTTCATTCAGCGATTCTAAAAGATACATGAATATCTTTGTAAAAGAAAACGGCCCTGACATCGCAGATGTAAAGAGGCGTTAACATCAGGAAGCGAGCCCGTACATCTGTATATCGTCGGGCTTGTAGATATGGCTCACATCCTGCCTGATCTGAAAAAATTCAAGGACATATTTAAATCTTGCGCATGCATCAAGAGGGAGAGAGAGTTTGTAATCCGACTGCGGTGAGAACTGCTGTATCCTTTTTACATTAAGAGATTTCTTGTCCGGATTATATATAAAGATATCTTTCTGAAAAAGACGGAATGTCTCAAAAACTGATCTTATAATTGCTTCTGACTCAACAAGATTTGCAATATAAAGATTGCTGTCGGAATCGTGAATATTCCGGGCAAAAAACTTCAGGATACGAAGAACAATTTCAGGATAAAGTAGTTCATTGAAGAGACGCTTGATCTTTGCTTCAAGTTCATGGTCATGCATTCTTTTTGTGGGGTAAGCCATGTGAATAACATGAAAAGATCCTGTCTGCACCTTAAAAAAAGTGAAATCTATGAGACGGTCAATTGCATCCTTCCGCATGAAGTGCTGCTCGGCGAATGTTGATTCTATAAGCTTCTCTGCAACATCCTCAAGCTTTTCGTTTTTGATAATTTTATCGAAGTTAATAAGCTGGCTTTTCCCGGGATCAATACTCTCCAGTGACTCAGGCCTGAATGTTCTGCTCTCCATAGCGAAAAACCTCCGTAATCTAAAAACCGGTTTTAATGCCGGCCAGAATCTCTTTCTTCATGATGCTGCTGTCATTATATTCATAAGCACTTTTTATGGAGCCCACTAAAGAATAATTATAGAAAGAAAACTCCACTACTGAAAAAAAGATCAGCTGAAAAGTGTTTCCTCTCCTGTACCCGTCATAAGCAAGGAAAATAAGCGCGCCGTTCGTAATCAGAGAGAGAGCACCAAGCCTGTAATTTCCGGTGTAAAAATATCCCGATCCCGGAACAACAGCAGACGAAAGCCCTGCAATCAGGGGATTCTTCTTTTCACGGCTCCGCTCCTCACTGATCATTTCAGCAAGCCTTTCCGCTTCAGATAAATACTTCCCTTCAGGAAAAAGAAGTTTATATTCACCGATAAGTCTTGCGGCATCATCATAATTTTCGGCAAGAGCACGGGCCCTGCATAAATTAAAAACTGAATCCTCGTAAAATATTCCCCCTTTATAAACAAAATTATACTCCTGGAAAGTCCTTGCTCCGAAATAATATGAACCGGAAAGAATTCTCACAATTCCTGAATAGTAAAGTCCCTCCTGGCCCCGGGGTTCCTTTGTAAACCTGTTGTAACACTCTGTAAAAACACCTAAGGATTTTTCAGCATTCCCCCCTTTAAAGTACGACTTCCCCATGAGAACCATGCTGGAAGAATAGAGATCCCCTGAAGGGAAAAGGTGCTGGTATCTCATGGACTCGGTAATAGCATTATAGTATTCGCCGCTGTTATAATAATGCTCCGCTGTACTCATGATCCCGCTCCCCTCAGCATAGAGGTTCAACCGGATAAAAACAACTATTAAAACCAGCAGGCGCTTCATCTGAGAAGCCCATCCATATCTATGCATTCCTCCGGCGTGTATACACCGTATCTGCTGTTAATAACTCTGTACTCTTCGATGAGAGTGCTTCTATTTCTCCTTTCAGCGGAGTTCCACCCTCCATATATATTTCCCGCATAGAAAAGGCCGGAAAAAAAGAACAATGGATATGAATACCCCTCCCTGCCGTTATTACGGAGATAGACCCCTCCAAGAGCTGTTGCAGCCACAGATGCAAAGGAAACAATACCCTCCCCTATATAGCCGGAGTAGACCTGCCCGAGGCCCGGAATCAGTGCAGAGAGAAAAGCCCCCTTAAGCGGGGACTTCANNTTCAAACCCGCTTCTCTGAATCTGTCAAGTTCCTCTCTCAAAGATGTGAAGTTGTAATCATCGTGAAGAAACGGTTCAGCAATTTTCTTTTCATTTTCAATGGCAGCCAGGTCTCCCGAAAGAACAAGAGGCACTGCTCTGCGAAGGAATAACTGCATATCCTTTGTCCTGATACCTGAATATTTATAAACAGAGAGAGCCATGATACTTTCATCATACATCCCCAGTTTCAGATATGATTCAGATACAAGAAACCCGGCACAAAGACCCAGGTGAGATCCGGTATAATCATAGCGGGTGACAACAGTCCGATACTGCTCTGCAAAATAATAATTCATATAAATGAAATAGTCCAGTTCAGGTGATTTATCTTCAACCTGTAATCTCCTGGCTTCAGCTATACTGTCGAAATACCGTTTTTGATTATACAGCAGACGTATAAAATTTTTCTGCATAGCAGTAAAATTTTCTGTATCAGCAGAGAAAACCCGGGCTGAACAGATCAGAACAGCCATTACTGCCAGAATAATTTTTTTCATTTTTTAAAAGGCTTTTCCGGAACAGGATCTTTTGACGGCGGGTAAAAGGGGTTACATCGAAGAAGCCTGTCCCCTGCAAGGATGGAGCCAAGAAATGCTCCATGCATAATAACAGCCTGTTTGCCGTAAGCACTGCATACAGGATCGTGCCTGCAGTTAGGGCCATCCTGCGGAGAAATAACCAACTGGAAAAACCGGAGGAGAAAATAAGCCCCCCCCTGCGCACCGTTATACACCCCTGCTGAATGATTGTGTTTATGATTTTCAATGAGGTGATCCCCTGTAAGGAGATCACTGTTCCAGGGGGCATATTCCGCTGATAGAGATACTGCGCACAGCATCAGCATAACCGGCAATATTACTGTTTTAATCATTTTAAGATTCATGAATATCAGATAGATGATGTGTAAAATTAAGTCAAATAATTATTAAGCATATCCGTATCATTGTTTTGCCGCGAAGAAGATCACAGGCCGCTCCTCTTTTTTAATTTTTACGGCCACACTTCATATTGAAAATTGCTTGATAATTTAAAGAATGTAATATATCGTAGTCGATTCTTTTATTTATGAATTGCTTTTGCCCCACCGGGCAATTATTACCATTCCTTGTGTGAGGATTTTAATGAATCAGGAAAAAAAACTGGAAAAGATTCTGGACCGCGCCCTCTCTGAAGACCTCGACGACTACATGAAGCTCCTGAAAGTCTTGAAAAAAAGACTCCCGCTTTTCGGGAGAACAAAGAGAATCACTGCAGCTCTCCTGAAAGAGCTTCTCGGTGACATCTCAAAACTCGACATCGAATCATTTAAAGCTGCCGGTAAAACCGAATCAGGCAAAATTATCTTTGAAGACATCAAGGATGGACGCGCCAGGCTTTTTATCAACGTAGGTAAGAGCCAGAACATCTCAACAGGTGACCTTATCCGTGAAATTGTAAAGAGATCAGGGATCGACGGTAAAACTGTGGGGAAAATTGATGTCCATTCAACCTACGCTTTTTTTGAAGTACCCGAGCAGTACGCTGAGCTTGTACTCCACTCATTTGACAATGCCAGGATTAGAGGGGTCCCTGTTGTTGTTGAACCGGCTAAGAAGAAACAAAAGGGCCAATGAAACCGGATCCGGAAAAATGCCCCGTATGCGGGAAAGATGAAAAAAGAAAAATCAGCAGCAACCTGAACCTGTGCAGAAACTGTCATATTATATTTAATTCAGACTGCAGATCCCTGTCGTACGACAGGGATTATTTTATTAATGAATATAATGAGCAGTACGGCAGGACCTATCTTGAGGATTACGGCAATATCTACAATCTCTCTAATTCAAGGCTAAACAGGATTCTTGAACTCCTTGCTGTTGAGGGGAAGCATTCACTTCTCGACATAGGGTGTGCTGCGGGATTTTTTCTCAAGGCCGCAAAAGATCGCGGGATATCAACACTTCTCGGTATTGAGATCTCAGAATATGCTGCTGACTACTGCCGGAAGACTTTCGGCATTGATGTTATTGAATCCCCCTTTGACAATGTTGAACTTCACAAGAGGTTTGATATCATCACATCATGGTTTTTCATAGAACACTGTATGGACCCCCTGGGTGCAATGACGCGGATCTTCTCAATGCTTAACAGGGGTGGAGTTTTTGCTCTCTCAGTTCCGTCACATTACGGGCCTATGTTTTACTTTGACAAAGAAAAATGGGTGGCGACACACCCTGCTGATCACAGAATTGATCTCTCTCCATCCTCAGCGAAGAGGATATTGAAAGAGATCGGTTTCAGGAAAGTTTATGTAATTAAAAGCGGCTATCATCCGGAAAGGGTTCTGAAAAGCAGTTCATTAATTTACGGGTTTTTTGAACCGCTTTACAGAAAATTCACTGATCTCACAGCATTTTCAGATACAATTGAGATCTATGCAGTAAGATAACTTAAAAATAATTTAAGCTGTTTTACTGATCTCCTTAAGAATATCGGACTCCGTGAGAACACCCTTATAATTATTTTTTTCATCCAGAATAAGAATCTTATATTGATGAGATCTTTTCATCTGCTTAATAGCTTCTTTCACAGGAACTTTTTTTTGTATTGCAATCACAGGTGACAGGGGAATCTCTTTAAGCCTGGCACCGGTATCCGCCCCATCTGCAAGAAGAGCTATGATTGAGTCACTATAAAGTATACCCGCAGGCTTTTCTGCGCTGTTCATTACTGCAACTGAATGGATATGTTCTTCATCAAGCAGTCTGATTGCGTCAAGAATAGTGGCATCTTCGTGAAGAGAAAAAATTCCTTCATTCATAACATCCCCTGCCACAACCTCATCCGGCCTGCCGAAAATCCTGTCAGTAAGTTTTACATACCACGCTCCTGCCTGAACCTGCACGATGTAAGCAATAGCTATAATGAGGGCAATATCAGATCCCTTAGGACCGAAAGCTATCATTGCAATTGCAAGTGCTATTGAAAGATTCCGCATAACAGTTCCGTAAACAAGGGCAATAGCATCACCCCTTTTAAAAAAAAGCCGCCCGGCAACAGTGCTTATGGTGAAATTCACAAAATATAAAATTATAAGAGGTATAAACACATAAACGAGAGCTGAGGGATCAGCCATTATACTCTCTGCTTTCAAAGCCATGGCTACAAAAACAATTCCAAGAACACCTGCCGTTGAAAGGGCGGGAAATTTATCCTTAAGATCTTTCTGGTAAACAGCCATTCCGTAATACTTAATCAAAGCTTTGCGGGTCAGATATCCCATTAACATCGGCAGAAAAACAATCAGAAGTATCTGCGTAAAAACAGCTTTAACAGGAACATCAATAACAGCTCCCATGAGCAGCTTTGCATAAACCGGCGTCAGAAGAGAACCGGCAACAAGGCCGATAATTGTCATCTTCACTGCGGAGCTCAGATTACCCCTGGCAAATCCTGTCCATGAGATAGTCATCCCGCTTGTAGGGAGGAGCGATGCAAGAAGGAGGCCGAATGCAGCCATGTGATTATCCGGGAAAAAGACTTTCCCGAGAAAAAGAGCAATAAAAGGGATTATCCCGAAATTTATAAACTGCGTGAAAGCCTGAAGTTTATAATCCACCCCTTCCATTATTTTTTTAAAATCAAGGTTTATCATCATAGGATAAACCATAAGAAAAGTCATAGGGATTATCAGCATCTTCAGACCTGAAGGATCAGTAACACTCCCTGCAATCAGACCCAGTATAATAAATATCGGTATTGTATAAGTAAGTTTTTTCTGCATCTCTATCAGAACTTTCCACATGATTAAACCCCGCAATCAATTTATTTAGTTTTTAATTAAAAACTAAATTACTGTATAAACTGTCAACAAAAAATTAAAAAAACTTAGCTTCAATTTTTTTTTTAACAATTAACAGGAAAAGACTTTTTTACTGATCTTCCGGCGGAGAGATAAAAAGTGAGAGACCAATTTCAATACAGGGAAGGGTTTTAAGGCATTTTTTTCAGGCCTCCGGCAAATGCCGGAGTGCCCCGCCATTTTCAATCGGCTACTCTTTTAATTGTTCCGTTATCGATCATATTCTGAAGTTCCGCAAGCTGCCTTCTCTCCTGCGCGTCTATGACACCGTCTTCATCTGCTATCATCATAATTTTTTCATACTCAGTTGTTGTGATCTGATGATCATCCATTGCTTTTTTAATCATATCCGCAATTCTTTTACCTGAATCACCTTTGACTTTTTCCATTATTATAACTCCTGAATTAATTTTTGTTTTTAAACCGGTATTTATTCCTTAACTTCTCAAAAGCAAAAATCATATTCCTTTTCGTCCATAGGGATATAATTTTCATTTCCGCACTTAAATATTTTTCAGGAATTTCTACTGGTTTTATATTCTGTTTTGTTTAAGTCAATAAACACAGAAAAAAGTTACAACTGCCGGAATTAAATAAAGACATCCCTGGGCTTGCTCCCCTGCTGCGGGCCTATGTACCCCAGCTCCTCCATCTTTTCAATCAGCCTTGCAGCACGGTTATAACCGATGCTGAGCCTCCTCTGAAGATATGAGGCAGAGGCTTTCCGTGTCTCCTCCACGATCTTCAATGCATCAACAAAAAGTTCATCCTCATCTTCTGAAAGTTCGCCATCCTCATCTGTGAAGAGAGATGCCTCTATGTCTATATACTGCGGTTCGCCGAGAGTGCGCAGATGCTTAACAATCTCTTCAATCTCATCTTCAGAGATAAAAGCCCCCTGTATCCTCACAGGGTATGAACTCATGGGGGACTGGTAGAGCATGTCCCCTTTACCAAGAAGCTTCTCTGCCCCGTTCTGATCAATGATTGTACGGGAGTCTGTTTTCTGAGCAACCTGGAACGCTATACGCGCAGGGAAGTTTGCCTTTATTATACCTGTGATAACGTCAACTGAGGGCCTCTGCGTAGCAAGCACAAGGTGAATACCAACAGCGCGGGCCTTCTGCGCGATCCTTGTGATATAGCCTTCGATTTCTTTTGAGGCAACCATCATAAGGTCAGCGAGCTCATCTATGATTATAATAATAAAGGGGAGTTTCTCCTCTCTGCTCTTCTCTTTATTTATCTTTTCATTATATGTTACAATATCCCTGGCATTCTTCGATGCAAGGAGCCTGTATCTCCTCTCCATCTCAAAGATAGACCATTTAAGCGCTGCGGGCGCAAGGTGCGGTTCAGTGATTACAGGCGTGAGAAGATGAGGGACACCGTTGTAAAGCTGAAGCTCCACCATCTTCGGGTCAACCAGGATGAAGCGGACGAAGTTGGGGTCATAATTATAAACAATACTTGTAATAATCGAGTTAACACATACAGATTTTCCAGCGCCGGTTGCTCCTGCAATAAGGAGATGCGGCTGTTTTTTAAGATCAAGCATTACAGGTATACCGAGAATATCCTTACCCAGGCCAACCTTAAGGCTCCCCTTCTGATCCTGATATGACTTCGCTTTTATAATATCCCCAAGTGTAACCATCTCCCTCTTTTTATTAGGAAGCTCAATACCGATGGCTGATTTACCCGGAATAGGGGCCACAATCCTCACTCTGTAAGCCGCAAGTGCCATTGCAATATCATCAGAAAGCCCCACTACCCGGTTTATTTTTATCCCTGCGGCTATCTGCATTTCATATAGAGTAATTACCGGGCCGCGATTAACAGCAATAACACGGGACTCAATCCCGAAATCCGCAAGTGTACGCACAAGGAGCTGTGAATTTTTCTTTATCTCGCTCTCCCATGTCTCTGTATCAACAGGTTCTGAGTTATGAAGAAAGCCGGTGGGTATTATGTAGTCTTTGTTGATTTTCAGATGGTTAAACACCCGTTCTTCAACCGGGCCACCGGGGCCCTTTTCAAAGACGCGTTTGTTGCGGTCAGGTGTTTCAGAAGACTCCGTATTTTTATCCTGTTCAGAACTGTCAGCACCTTCAGCATCAATACCGAAAATTCTGTTTTTCCTGATTTCATACTCCTCACGGCTGAACTTTACTGATGAATCATCACCGGTTAAAGCCTCTTCAGGAAAATCCTTATATTCAGGGAGCGGTTCCTCCTCTTCAAAAAAATCCTCATTTTCAAATGATTCCGGTTCATTGAGTACGTAATCCTCCTCCCTGTAAGTCTTTACAATTTCAGGAGAATAATCAAAATCATAGTCACTCTCTTTAAGTGATGCTTTTCTGCCGGGAGTTTCATTCTTAAGAAGAGGATCATAAACATCAAACGGGTTTGCCAGAGCCCCCTTAAAAAGATCATCCTCCATTGCTGCCGGTACATTCATCTCAAGGAGTTTTACTGATTCAGATTTTTCCTTTTCTTTCTTTACTCCCCCTATTACAATTTTTTTCTTAACAATCCAGGGGACTTTTTTACCCGGTTTTATCTCCTCCCCTATGTAATTCAGAGGAATCCCTTCGTTATTTTTTTCATCAGGGGATTTCTTTTTTGCAAAACGCTTAATTAAATTCCTTGCGCCGGCTCCGGCCACAGTTATTTTACCCCTGTTTTCAAAAACCGTGGTGAGAGAAATAACTCCAAGAAGAATAAGGCCTGCAAGGTTCATAACAACTATTATTAAATATGAGCCCAGTACTCCGGTTACCGATTTCAGAAACTGGTATATGTAGTAACCGATAAAACCGCCGCTGTTCTGGTGAATATCAGCAATTGTTGCAGCAAGAAAAGAGGCTGAACTTATAGTAAGAAAAAACAGTGTAAAGAGCCTGTCAATGACAGTCCCCTGCTCTCCGTTCCGGAACTGGCTCCACGCCGAAAGATAAAACATCAGCACAAAAATATACGAGGCCACACCAAAGGCAGACCTGAACAGATGGGCAAGAAGCGCACCCACAGGCCCTATTATATTCGAAACTGACCTGTTGAAAACAAGGGCACGGTAATCACCCTGACTGTAACCTGCAATGCTGCATAAAACTATAGTTCCTGCAAGGAAAAGAAGAATTCCTGAAATTTCCCTGTACCTTTTATCCTGTAACAAAACTCCCTCCGAGCAGGGCAGATAATGATTATTTAAGCGAAGACTGGCGGTTTTATTTTATTCAGAGTTTTATTTCTGAAACACAAAATTAATGTAAGTTCCCGCAGCCGTGAGATACCCTGTCTAAGTTAATTTTCGGCTTTTTGAGGAATTTCTTTTAGGGGAAAGATGGGGTTTATTCTGCTCCGGGAAATTATTTTTGCCCTCACGCAAGGGGTTGTCNNTCAAACAAGGGGTTGCAACCCCTTGTTTGAGGACAACCCTGTTAAACTTCAAGTACTCTGACAACTATGAGCGGATTCCGGCGTGTAATTTTAAAAAGGTAATTTCTTACGCTCTTCTGAAGCTGATCCTCTATCTCATCTGCTGAACGCCTCTCAATAAGGAGCCTGCGGATCTTATCCTCAATCTCTTTTTTAAGAAGATTGTGTATCTTCGTATTCTCTTTGCTTATAAAACCCTTTGCAGCAATCGCAGGCTCGCAAAGGGCCATACCCTGTGATATAACAGATGTGATAAATATTATTCCGTCCGTGGACATCAGGTGCCGTTCACGGATAACCTCCCCTGCCACATCGCCGATCTCTGTGCCGTCAACATACATCTCGGAGAGCTGGATTTTATTAACTACCTTGAATGACTTTTTTGTCAGCTCAAGAACATCACCGTTTTTAGCAATGACTATCCTTGCGGCTTTTATATTGAGTGATTCAGCAATGTCAGCGTGCCTTTTCAGGTGTTTATACTCACCATGCACAGGCATGAAAAATTTCGGCTTTGTCACTGAGAGCATAAGTTTCAGCTCCTTCGATGAACCGTGACCGGATACGTGGATATCCTCATCCTTGTCGTAGTAAACATTGGCCCCTGTTTCCATGAGGGAGTTTACAATGTTCGTCACCATCCTTTCATTGCCGGGGATTACAGATGCTGTTATTATTACGGTATCACCTTTTTCGACAATCAGGTGCCTGTGCGTTCCAAAAGCCATACGCGCCAGAGCGGACATAGGCTCACCCTGTGTTCCGGTCCCTATTATTACAATCTTCTTATTCGGATGTTTTGAAGCTTCATCAAATCCTATTATAAGGTCATCCTTTATATCAAGAAAACCGAGTGACTGCGCAATCTCGATATTCTTCTGCATTGTTAGCCCGGAAATCACAACTTTTCTGTTAAACTTCTGTGCAGTGTCAAGAACCTGCTGTATCCTCTGGATATTTGACGCAAAGGACGCCACAATAATCCTCCCCTTTGATGAAGAGAATATTTCAAAAAGTTTATCCAGAAGAACCGATTCAGATCTGGTGAAGCCCTCCCGTTCTGAATTTGTACTGTCAGACATAAGAAGGAGCACGCCATTTTCTCCGTAGTGAGCAAACCTGTATATGTCAGTAACCTCACCTTCAGCAGAGGAAAAATCTATCTTGAAATCGCCGGTATGTATTATTGTACCGATATGTGTCTGTATGGCAAGGCCCACTCCGCCGATTATTGAATGGTTTACTCTGATAAATTCAATTGAAAAGGAACCTATATTCTCAATCTGTCTCGGGACAACCTCAACAAATTGCGGTTCATATTTAAGAGGTTTTTCCGCCAGCCTGCTCTGCACAAGTCCTATTGTAAGCTTTGTGGCATAAATGGGGGCCTTTATCTCCTGAAGGAGAAAAGCGATTGCGCCGATGTGATCCTCATGCCCGTGAGTGAGAATTATCCCCTTCACCCTGTCACGATTTTTCCTGATATATGAAAAATCGGGTATTATATAATCTATTCCCGGCATCTCGTCCCTGGGGAACATGATACCGCAATCGACAATTATAATCTCGTCACCCTGCTCAAAGAGGGTGATATTTTTTCCAACCGCGCCGAGTCCCCCCAGCGGGATTATATTCACTTTCGCTTCTTTACTGTGTTCACTCATACGCCGGTATGCCCGAACCCTCCCTGATTCCTTTCTGTTTCATTAAGCCCGTCTTTAATAATAAACTCGCCCCTGTATACTTTTGAAAAGATCATCTGCCCGATTCTCATCCCGTTTTCAACTTTGAAGTCCCTCTCCCCGAGGTTCGTCATTATTATCCCGATCTCACCCCTGTAGTCGGAGTCTATCGTGCCCGGTGAGTTTAAAAAAGTGATCCCGTGTTTCAACGCAAGCCCGCTCCGGGGCCTTATCTGCGCTTCGTACCCGTCAGGTATTTCAACGAAAAGGCCTGTTGGAATAAGAGCTGTTTTACCCGGATTAAGTACAACCGGTTCATCAAGGAGAGCACAGAGGTCTGCCCCCGCAGCTCCACGGCTCTGGTATTCAGGGAGTTTTGCCCCTTCTTTCAGGGTAATTTTTACAGGAATCATAGGTACTTTTTAATCTCCCTCATAAGACATGCTTCCACATCGTCACACTTCATGCAGTAGTCATCTGTGTAATCAAAGTCCTCTTCCACGCAGATATCTGTGCGTCCATCTGTCATGATCTCTTTCAGCTTTATATGCTGGTATTCATCATCTGTAAGAGCTTCCGGGCCGCCATCTTTTATCTTGCGGAGGATATTCAGGAGCCTTGCAGTCTCTTCACTCTTCCCCGGAGAAATCACTGTATCCCTGGTCTTCATCTCTTTATTAATCTTTGCACGTATTTTTTTTGCCTTGAACTCGATCCCCCTGCGCCGCATAACAAGGAAGAAAATTCCTCCGAAGAGAAGCCCGCCGAGGTGACCCACGTGGGAGACGTTACTCTCCCCTCCTGATGAAAGAAGAGCCATAATTTCAAGCCCGCCATACATCACAACAAGGTACTTCGCTTTCATAGGAATAAAGAAAAAAATCAGAAGCTCGACATCAGGGAAGAGGAGACCGAAAGCAAGAAGCAGCCCGAAAACCGCCCCTGAAGCGCCTATGGTCGGTATATATGGAGAGAGTCCCCCCAGAAACCAGTTGATGATTAATATAGTTAAACCGGCTCCCACACCTGTAAAAAAATAATACAGAATAAATTTCCTGCTCCCCCACAACTGCTCCACTGGCATGCCGAAAAGCATGAGCGCATACATGTTCAGAAATATATGGAAAAAACCTCCGTGCAGAAACATGTAGGAAAAAACCTGCCATACATAAAACTTACCGATAACGAGCACCGGTGTTAATCCGAAATAATAAGTCAGTTCAGGAATATTGTGCTGAAAAAGCCTGTTCCCGAAAGGTATCTCCACAGGAACCCCTTTTACGAAAACTCCCTGAAGGAGATACACTGTTACATTTATCAATATCAGTTTCATCACCCAGTTATCAGAACCGGGAAAACCATTTCTTCTCATTATTTATTTCCATTTCTTTTTCTTTTTGTTCTGCCCGATTTCGGGGCGCATGAATTTTTACTCAGTAAGAATCTCCACCCCGGTTTCTGTTACACATATAGTGTGCTCCCACTGGGCTGAAAGGAGCCCGTCAACAGTGACAGCTGTCCATCCATCGCCAAGGAGGCCTGTCTGATATTTCCCTTCATTTATCATAGGTTCAATTGTAAAGACCATGCCGGGAAACATCTGAATGCCCCGGAGCCCTGAATCGTAGTGATGCACATGGGGCTCTTCATGAAACTTAACCCCTATGCCGTGGCCGCCGTAATCCCTTACAACAGAAAAGCCGTTATCCGCAGCATGCTTCTGAATCACCTGCCCTATCCTGCCGAAATCGTTATAGGGCCTGACCTCCTGAATACCGAGATCCATACACTCCTTAGCCACGCGAACAAGCTTTTTCGCCCGTTCAGTTCCTTCACCAATAATAAACATTCTGCTGGCGTCACCGTAATAACCCTCAAGTATACAGGTGACATCCACATTAATTATATCACCGCTTTTCAGAACAGTCTCGTCAGGTATCCCGTGACAGATAACATTGTTTATTGATGTACAGACACTTTTAGGGAATCCGTTATAACCGAGAGGGGCAGGTATTGCACCGTGGCTCACTGTGTATTCATGAACCCACTCATTTATTTCGTTAGTTGTTATCCCCTCTTTTATTTTACCCGCCACCATTGTAAGTATTTCACTTGTGAGCCTTGAGGATTTTCTTATCCCCTCAATCTGTTCTTTTGTTTTTATGATTATCCCCTTGGGAGACCTTTTCGCCTGCCTCTGCACACCCTCCAGCGCGTCAGATTCCATGTGGCACTTTTTATATTTCTTCCCGCTGCCGCACCAGCAGAGGTCATTACGCAATATTTTTCTCATTTAACTTAACCTGAAGGTTTATTCATTTAAGCCTGACGTTTACTAACTGTTCCACTATAAATTTCAGATTTTTACTCTTTATAAACAATGAAAATGTTGATTTTTGACAGTACTTATATATTATATTAAAATT
>DINC01000070.1 GCA_002425885.1 Spirochaetia bacterium UBA5550
TGGCAACCCCTTGCTGTATAAATATAAAAAGCTACAGCTTATTGTTGCTTCTTAAAGCAAAAATTATCATCTTTCTATATAACTTTTCTTTGATGGTGGCAGGATTATCAAGCTCCATCCTCTCCAGGTGAGGAGCTGCTGATGCCGGCACAGGTCTGAAAAATTCTCTGAACAGACCGGAGAACATCTTCAGCGGAGAGTTTTCGCCAAGGGACTTCATTACTTTAAGAGAGCTCCCCAGAATCAGGTCTCCATCAGAGAGATCAGTACCGAAGGGGAAAGGCTTGAAATAACCCTGTTCCTGGTAAGGTTTCAGAATCCCGGCGATCTTTTCCGGATAGTTGTTTCTGTACTCTTCGGGTATCCGGTATCCGGGTTCAACTTTTCCTGCTTTCTTCGCCTGTTCCAGAAGCTGCTGCTGAAACCTTGAATCAGCAATGTTGATCATTTTTTTAATAACTATATGTTCAGGCATGTCGCGTATATCGGCAATACCGTATTCAGTTACAATAATATCCCTGCTGTGTTTTGTAATTGTACAGCTCCCGTAGTTGAATACAATATTTGACCTGAGAGATTTTCCTGAACCCTTTGTGCTCTTAATCATCAGGATAAACCTTCCGTCAGGGAGAGCGTGGGCCATGGCATTGAAGTTATACTGTCCCCCTATCCCGCTTACAATTGAGCCGTCATCCAGCTGGTCAGCTATGACAGAACCGAAAACTGTTGCCTTCATGCCTGCATTCACAAAACGGCCGGCTTTTCTCTGCATAGAGCGCAGCTCTTCAGCTCCGTAAAGCTGGTTTACCTTGCCAACGCCTGCCATGCCGAACAGGCTTCTCTCCTCCTCACTCATATCATTGAGCGCCTGGTAAAAGGATTTCGGGCCGATAAAGAATGCCGCAAGGAGAACCTGCCCGTTCAGCAGTCTGTTCCCCAGGAGTTTTCTTATTGCTTTCAGGTTATTCGCGTCATGCAGCTCTACAGAATAAGCTGTATCCCCGTCGAAAATTCTGCCGTCTTTAAACTCAAGGCCCTGTTTGAGAATCCCGAAGCGTCTGAGATGATCAAAGTCCTCCATGTCAAGTGTGGAGTGGATGGCTTTCATGCTGATCAGTGTTTCAATAATATCTTCAGGTATGCTGTTCTCGGATATTTTGCCGCTGTTGAGCAGTTTCATCAGTGGGGCGCTGTCATACACTTTTCTTTTAAGAATATTATTTTTATACATCTGCATGAATGGATCTATAAACATCTCTGATGCGCCGTAGAGGCCCTGCTCAAAAGTTCCGGTACCTCCCCATTCTTTAATCAGTTCCCTGTTGTTTTCAAGGAGCCCGGATTTTTCAATAATTTCATTGAATTCTCTGTTGTGCTGGTTCCGCATAATGAGGCCTGCTGCAATAGCATCACCCAGCGCGCCAATCCCGACCTGTATGGTGCCGCCGTCTTTAATCAGCGGGCTTACGTTTAATCCAATCATGTGGTCAACGGGTGCAACCGGATCCTTCGGAGGCGCGAATAAATTGTAGTTAAACTCTTCTCCGTGTAAAACAATATCAAAATCCTCCGGAGACATGACAGCATCACCGTACATAAAAGGCATATTCGTATTAGCTTCAGCTATAACAACATTTTTTTTGCCGTTAGCCCTGTCCTCCATCATGAAGGCATGGGTCTCAAGCGTGATATCCGGATTACATGCTGCTGAATACATCCGTTTCCCGTCGATTTCTATAGAAGCCACAAGCATTGTGCCGACATTGCATTTCATGGTTCTGGCGCAACGCGGAACGTGAGTGTAGTGATTGGAAAGATGGTTCATCTGGTAGTGAGTATTTTTCAGGTTGCTGCCGGGCTTGCAGTAAAACTCATAAAGCTGAACATTCGGGGGGAGTGTCCCTTTTCTGAAGTCTTTCATGTAATCAAAATCAGGCACTCCCGCAAAAATTCTTTCCCTGAGATCTTTTAAAAATCTCTCTTCAAGTTCAGATTTCCCCTGAGGTTTCTCAAGTGAAAGAGCTGTAATAATACTCAGGCTTAATTCCGGATCCTCCTTGGCCCTTCTGTAAAACTCATTGAGAATCTTCACAGGTTTACCAAGGGCAAGAGTTACACCCAGTACTATATCTTTACCCACGTATTTTATGGTGTCATCGACTACTTTCTTTACATCATTATCGATTACACCGGTATTATAGCTGATTCCGCTATGGTAATTCATAATTGTTCTGCTTCCCCCTTAAATATTCATTAAAATAAACGGCTGGCTAAATTTTTTTGTTTTATTTACGATTATCGATTATGTTTAATATAATAAAATCATAATCTATGAATTAAAAAGTCAATAATAATTTGGTGTTATCAGTGCGGGAAATTAGAGTTTAATGTGCTTTTAAACAGGGGGAGACGCACTGATGCGCGTCTCCCCCTCCGGTAAGTTTATATGGAGGTTTTACCCGATTTTGTTGGTCTTTGTCCAGATTTTGTTTTTCTCAGCTTCTTTAATAAGCTCTTCCCTGAAATCGGGGTGAGCTATTGAAATAAGCTTCTCTGCTCTCATCCAGAGCGGACAGAGTTTGAGGTTTACGCAGCCGTACTCTGTAGCAACAAACTGTACTGTCTGTCTCGGAACTGTAACAGCTGTTCCCGGTTTGAATGACGGTACAACGCGTGAAATCATCTTTCCGTCAGGGAGAGTATATGTTGACGGGAGACAGATGAAGCTTCTCCCCCCCTTTGACCAGAAAGAGCCCAGTACGAAATCGAGCATTCCGCCGTTGCCGGAAATCTGCTGAAAGCCGTTACTCTCCGCATTAATCTGTCCCATGATATCCACTTCTATTGCGGAGTTTATTGACATGAAATTATCAATGGACTTTATAACGTCAAAACTGTTCGCATACCCTACGTTGTATGATGCAAGTGACGGATTGTTGTGTATCCAGTCATAAAGTTTTCTGCTTCCAAGGGCAAAAGTATAAACAGTTTTCCATCTGTCTGTTTCTTTTTTGGAGTTGTTCAGCCTCCCTGCGAGTTCCATTTCCATAAAAGCATCAACAAGCATCTCAGTGTGGCCGCCGAGGTTTTTCAGGTCACTCTGGGCGATCATGTGCCCCAGTGTATTCGGCATACCGCCTATACCAAGCTGGATACAGCATCCGTCATGAAGATACTTGAATACATGCTCCGCGATTTTCTTTTCCACATCACTGGCTTCAATGTTGGGGAGTTCAAACAGAGGTTCGTTGTCACCTTCAACTACAAAGTCAACCTGTGATACATGGATCGATTCTCTTGTTCCGCCCAGTGCTACCGGCATATTTTTGTTAACTTCAACAATTACCTTGTGAGCTCTGCACCATCCTAACATGCATGCATTGCTTATACCGAAGTTGAAGTAACCGTTTTCATCCATCGGTGCAACGCGCATTATATGTACATCCTGCAGGCGTATACCTGTTTTAAAAGGGTCATCGTTAAGGTAGTTACCGCTGGAGAGTATACGCTGCCAGTCAATATTCCCCTGTGATTTAAATATTTCATCGTGCTGACTGGGGAGATGTTCGCACTGCCAGTCGGTTTCACCGAAGTGAAGCGGACAGTATGAAACTCTGTCAGGATACTGCATTTTCATGATCCTTGTGAGGAGTGAAAAGTGGAAGTCGCCGTACCTGAAAGTCTCCCCTTCGGGGTCGTTTGTAAGAACTGCAGGAATCGGCGGAATTGTGACAGCTCCGTAAATATCCACATTTTTCAGCTCGCCTTTGCGTTTTGAAAGGGCAGTATCGCACGCCACAGGCTTGCCGTTAAAAAAAGCGAATGTAATCCAGTCCCCTGATTTCACACACTTAACAGCCTCATCCGCTGTGCAGAGCTTGTCTTTATACTGCTGCCATACATCTTTCTTCAGATTGTAATTCATAAGATCCCCCTTGATGAATTGTTTTATTTTATTACGAGGGCGGTAATGAGCAGATTTTCAGCATATTGAAGAACCGGCTTAAGATAACTGCTTATCCCCTCTCTCCCCCATTTATTCTGTTCAACCTGTACAATGCCCCAGAATGAGCCCCACACAAAATCAGTTGTATGATGGATATCCGCTTCCCTGAAAAATCCCTGATTGACGGATTGTTTTACAATTAAATTACCTTCTTCGAAACACTTCCCGCCCCATTTCTTGATTGTGAGAGCGGCATCTTTATTCAGCTTCTGGACAATTCCCACCTGCAGAAAGATGTTGAAAAGCCTGAAGAGGTCCGGGTCCTGCTCAAAGGTTCCGTAATAAACATTGAATACATCGCTTATAATATCTTTCCCGGAGTTGTAATTACATTCCTGAAGGTTTATTCTGATCGATTCGAGTTTTACAGCGAGGGATTCGATGAGCGGTTCAACCATGCTTACAAAGAGTTCATCTTTTGTGCTGAAATACTGGTAGATTGTCGGTTTGGTTATCCCCGCTTCAGCGGCAATGTCGTCCATGGTGGCACCGGCAAAATTTTTTTTGAGAATTACTTTTCTGGCAGCCTGTAGGATTTCATCAGTTCTGCGCTCTTTTTCCCGTTTAATTCGTTTTTCAATAACTGGTTTTCGATGCATAATTTTTACCGGCATAAATTTAAGTAACACTGAAGTTATTAAATATAAGTCTTATAGAATCACTTAAAGTAATTAGTTTATTAAATAAATAATCG
>DINC01000390.1:0-919 GCA_002425885.1 Spirochaetia bacterium UBA5550
TATAGATTACTTCTGTTCTGTTTTCTGTTCCTGGCCTGCAGTTGTACTGCCGGCAGCCGGTTTAGCATTTTTTGCCTGATATTCTTTAAAGCCTTCTTTATTGATAGCATGTTCAGCAAGTAATTCAGCTATATATTTGTTTGTTTCCTGCCTGGATTTTTGTGAAAATATCTGCTGTTTGATGTAATTTGATGCTTCATCTGCTGTTCTTCCGGCAAATTTAGATCTGTTTTCGCTGTAAATTTTATCAACTTCTTCATCGGTAACTGCAATTTTATCTTTCAGCTTCTTGGATAGGAAATACTGCGCCGCAGTCTGAACTTTAACCATTTCGAGCAGTGTTTCAAGTTCATCTTTATCAATTGACTTGTCATCCATAGCTTTTTCATAAAGAACCTTTTGGGCTATAAGATGGTCAAGAAAATTTGCTTTGTTGAGAAAAGGATGGTTCGCATAGGCAGGATTATCTGCGAGTTTATCGATCTCTTCTTTTGAATCAATATTTGTAAGCATTTTATTCTGAACATAATAGAATTTNNGTTATTTAATTCTTCGATGGTGATTTTATCTCCATCAATTTTGGCTGCTGCGTCTCCGAACATGTTTTTGCATGATGTAGAAAATACAACAATTGCTGCTATTAGTGTCAGCATAAGAACTGATTGTTTGTTCATAGGATTTTCCTTTTTGATTTTACTGTTTATTATATTGGGGAATCGCTTAATTTATCAATAAATATCAATTTGAATTCAGAAATTGTTGCAACCATTTTTTCAATTCAAATAATTTTTTTTCTATACTCCTGTTTTCCGGTTTGAATACAAGATTTTCAGGGTCCCTCGAATTTATGGAAAACCGGCTGTCTTTTGATATTGCTTTAAGAAGTTTTTCTCCGGGAATTATACATGAAGAGGTTATT
>DINC01000390.1:941-4239 GCA_002425885.1 Spirochaetia bacterium UBA5550
CTTCAAGTATTTCATCAATAAATAGAGATGAAGCTATTGCTCTTATCCTCTCCAGCTCTATAAGGATATTTACTTCAACCGGAGGTCTGCCAAACCTGTCTATCATCTCCTTCTCGAGAGTATCAACTTCTTCAATAGTTTCACATGATTCAAATCTTTTATAAAATTCAATTTTCTGCCTGTCATCATTTATATAGAATTCAGGTATGTAGAAATCTGTTTTAAAGAAGACTGAAGTTCTGTGATAAGGCTTAATGTTTTCTCCCTTTAAAAGTTTGATTTCATCTTCAAGCATCTGGCAGTAGAGATCGAAACCTACATCCATGATGTTGCCGGACTGCTCGAAGCCTATTATGTTTCCGGCACCCCGTATTTCAAGATCTTTCATGGCAATCTTGAAACCGCTTCCGAGATCAGAATACTCAGAGATAACCTGAAGTCTTTTCTGTGCATCCTCTGTAAGGGCTGTGTGCCTCGGATAGAATAGATATGCATATGCTTTTCTGCTGGAACGGCCGACTCTCCCCTTGAGCTGATAGAGCTGGGATAAGCCGAATGTGTCTGCCCTGTTTATGATAATTGTATTTACATTCGGCATGTCAAGCCCGGACTCTATGATTGTTGTACTTATCAGTACATCATATTTTCTGTTCATGAAATCGATCATAATATCTTCAAGTTCGTGTTCATGCATCTGTCCGTGAGCAATACAAAATGTTGCTTCAGGCACAAGTTTCTGCAGCATCACCATCTGTGTTTCAATGGTCTGCACTCTGTTATATACATAAAATACCTGTCCATCGCGGCCTGTTTCGGCGAGAATTGCTTCGCGAAGAATATCAGCGTTATCTTCCAGGACATAAGTTTCAATTGACTGCCTGCTTTCGGGTGGAGTAGCAATTATAGAGAGGTCGCGTATCCCTGCCATGGATATGTGCAGTGTTCTCGGGATAGGTGTTGCTGAAAGAGTAAGAACGTCAACGGTGGTGCGGAATTTTTTCAGCTGCTCCTTGTGCTTTACTCCGAAACGCTGTTCCTCGTCTATTATTAAAAGTCCGAAATTTTTAATCTTAACATCAGCGGACAGGAGAGCATGGGTTCCAATAACAATATCAACAGCAGCTTCATTAAGCTTCTGTTTTATTTTAATCACTTCACCTTTTGTTCTGAAGCGTGAAACCATTTCAATATTGATAGGGTAACCCTGGAAACGTTTTTTAAATGTCTCATAGTGCTGCATCGCGAGAATTGTAGTGGGGACAAGTATCGCAACCTGTTTGCCGGCCATTACTGACTTGAATGAAGCACGTATGGCAACTTCGGTCTTTCCGAAACCGACATCCCCGCAAACAAGCCTGTCCATCGGCTTGNNAGCTCTCCATGTCATCCTTAACGTCTTCAATTGCGGTAAGCTGATCCGGTGTCTCTTCAAACTCAAAAAGCGATTCAAACTCCTCCTGCCACTGTGTATCCGGCGGGAACCTGAATCCTTTAAGCGCGCTTCTCTGCGAATATATTTTTATAAGTTCTTTTGCTATCTCTTCAACTGATTCACGAACCTTGTCGCGTATTCTATTCCATGCGGATTTTCTACCGAGTGAATCGATTCGCGGCTTCTTCCCTTCAAGGCCGATATATTTCTGCACCAGTGACATCTGATCCAGGGATACATATAATTTATCATCACCTTCATATTCGATGAGAAGAAAGTCACGCTCAACTCCTCCTGCGGACATCCTTTCTATACTATTAAATATACCGATTCCGTGATTTATATGAACAACATAATCACCCGGCTTCAGTTCAAGAAATGATTCAATGGGTCTTGAACCTTTGCGCTTAAAGTGTTTTCTTTTTCTGTAGCTCTTCCCGAAAATATCGTGGTCTGTAAGAATAAGAGTTTTTATTTCATGGAGTTCAACACCATTACTCAGAGGGCTTAGTATTATATTATAATAAAAATCGGGATCATATTTTTCAAAATCAGGTTCAGGTTTGAATTCGCTGAAGAGATCAGAAAGCCTCCTTGCCTGTCCTTCAAAGGATGTTGTCATTATAACACGCCATCCGTCTTCGAATCTTTTTGTCAGATCTTCCCGAACATTTTTAATTCTTCCCTGAAAACTCTGAAGGCTTTTCATGCTAAAGGTGTAAGCGCCGGCTGTTGCAGTGAGAGCCTGTATTTTTATTCCTTTTCCATAGGCCCTGTCTGGAGATGAAAGATCCAGCAGTGCCTCCGGAGCGGGAGTATAAAAGGATTTATGTTTTCTGTGGTATATATCCTCATAATTTTTATTTATCTTGGATGTTCTGGAAATAATTTCCGGCCATTCAAGCAGTACGATTGCTGAATCTTCCGGGAAATAATCAATAACAGATGAACTCTCCATTATCTCATGAAAATAGTCTTCAATACCGGGAATTTTTTCGGGGTCATCATCACCCTTGAGCCAGCCGGATATTTCATCCGGTAGTTCCGGTGAGTCGCTGAATTTCTTTTTAAGTATTTCGCGAAGTTTATCCTTTTCTTTTTTGAAAAGGATGAGTTCTCTCCTTGGGTAAACCGTAATCGTTTCTATCTCATCACCGGTAAATGAAACCTGAGTATCCGAATCAAATTCCCTTATTGAATCAAGAGTGTCGCCGAAAAAGTCGAGTCTAACCGGATTTTCTTTTGTAGGCAGATAAATGTCAAGAATGCTTCCTTTTACTGAAAAGTGTCCGAAAGCATCGACCCTTGTTTCACGTGTATAGCCGTATTGAACCAGAGTAGTGATTATATCATCAAAAGGATACTCCTCATTTATTGAAAGTGTTAACCCCTTCTTCATAAAAAAGTCCTGTGAAGGGATTTTTCTCAAAATTGCATCAACTGTGGTAATGATAACTGCCGGTTCTCCGGATATAATTCTGTAAAGTGCTGTTATCCTGTCTCTCTCTGACTGCTCTGTTGGAGTCATAAATTCGTAAGGAATGGTTTCCCATGACGGGAAGCGGAATAAATACTGCTCATCAATAAAACATGTCAGGTCAGTATATAGATCGTTAAGATGTTCAGAGCTATGGGTGATGACAAGAATCTGTTCTTGTGCTGAATTGAAGATGGCAGAGATAAGAAAAGGGAAAGACGCAGGTGAAACACCTTCAATAGAAGCTGAACCATTATCAGAGAGCTTTAAACCCCTGAATTCATCAGATTTGTTTATTTCAGTAATTATCTGTTTAAGGAGCATTGTTGACCTTTGATAAGGATTATGCAATTTCAGTTAAATGGATTATAAATACTGCATGAATAGCA
>DINC01000072.1 GCA_002425885.1 Spirochaetia bacterium UBA5550
CCCGGCTCTCCATATCCATATTCTACACCGATAGAAGATACACTGTTAGCTTTTGCCCCTTCGATGTCATACTTTCTGTCTCCGATCATAATAGCCGAAACAGGTTCACTTATTCTATAATTCCTGATTATTCCGGATATGAGCTGACTTTTGGCTCCATTTGTTCCGTCAAGATTACTCCCCGATACTGCAGTAAAAAAATCATAAAGGTTAAAATGACGGAGTATCTTCTCCGCATAAACAACAGGTTTTGTAGTGGCAAGGTATATTTTCCTGTTATCATTTTTCAGATCAGCAAGCAGTTCAGGAATACCGGAATAAACTTCATTCTCAAATATACCATGTTCTGAAAAATATTCTCTGTAAAACGAAACTGCCTCTTCCGCTTTTTCTTTTGTAAATCCGAAATAATTACAGAACGAATCACGCAAAGGGGGGCCTATGCATTTATAAAGCGCCGCAGTCTTTTCAGTTTTTCCGTATTTTGCAAGAGCATACTGAATTGATCTGGTTATTCCAACTGCGGGATCTGTAAGAGTCCCGTCCAGATCGAATATAATATGCTTAAAATGTTTCATCGCCATGTACCTGCTTTATCCTGCCAGAGTGCGGCTTTCTGTGATAGTTCTATATGATTTTTCAGAGAGAGTTTCTCCCTGATGGAAGTCTTGTGGTTATCCACTGTTTTTATGCTTATATTCAGTACACGGGAGATTTCACGGGAGTTCATCCCTCCCCCGACAAGTGCGAATACTTCAAGCTCTCTGTCCGTGAGCACTGAAGTGGGTTCAAGATTAATTTTCTCAGCACCGCCGACATATTTAACAAGTATCTGAGACGAGATACTGCTGCTTACATAAAGTTCATTTTTTGCAACTGATTTAAGCGCTGCAAGAACACTGCCGCTGTCAGCGTTTTTCATTATATAGCCTGTTGCCCCGGATTTCAAAGCTCTTTCTGCATAGATTTTTTCATCTGACATCGACAAAACCAGTATTGGTATTGAGGGGTAATTATCATGTACCCAATTAATGAAATCAAAGGGACTTCTGCCGTCATAAATCAGATCCATAACAATAATATCGGGATCAATCCAGGCGAGCTCCTCTTTATCAAAAACATAACTGTCAGCCTCAAGGCAGACTTCAAAAAAACCGCTTTTTGACAAAATCTGAACAAACCCGAGCCTGTAGAGAGGCTGATTATCAACAACATAGACTCTCTGAATCCTCCTGGGGCTTAACACCTTATTTTTATTCATCACACCCTGTTAAAACTGTTTTTTACCGGCTGAAGATCTGATTTATATCCGCACACCATTCAATTAGACACACCAGCATCTTTATGTAAATAAAAAAAAGTCTATTTTAATTGACTTAAAGTATATCAGCATTTTGAATAATTATGCGAGGTTCTTCCGGATGTACAGAGAAAAAAGAGAGCGCTGTCCTTTGTGCGGATGCGCTGAGATTAAAGAGAAATACAGGATTGAGCGATACTCTCTCCATTTCAACACTGACGTCTGCATGTCATGCGGTTTTATTTTCATGAATCCGCTCTTTTATGACAGCACAATTAAAAGCCTCTATTCACAGGAATACTATAGCGGTAAAGCCGATTATTCATATATAGACGAGAGAAGCATTAAAAAATACTCAGCCTATGTCTGGGACAGCAGAGTTAAGGTAATTCATAAATATATAAAATCAGGTAATTTTCTCGATGTAGGATGTTCCTTCGGGGGGTTCCTCGAATCAGCTTCAATATATTACACACCTTATGGGATAGAGATGTCTGAGTATTCGTGCGCTCATGCTAAACAACTTTTTGGTGAGAGGATTCACTGCGGAACTCTAAAAGACAATCCCTTCGAGGATAATAGTTTTTCTGTTATTACCATGATTGAACTCATTGAACACCTTGATGATCCGGCCTCTGCGGTCAGAGAGTGCTACAGACTGATGGAAGATGGAGGGCTGCTGCTGATACAGACAGCTAACATGGATGGAAAACAGGCAAAAGATCTTGGCCGGGATTACGAATACTACATGCCGGGGCATCTTTCATATTTCAGCAGAAGCAATCTTATAATGCTGCTTAAAAACAGCGGATTCAGGAAAGTGATAGTATTCCAGCCGGTTGAATTCGGGCTGTTTCCGAAACTGCTTAAATCAAGGGGGAGCTTCAGAAATCTCTCAGACTATAAAGCATGGCTGAGGATTGCTTCATATCACCTGAAGAGCAAAATACACTTCGGTGATTTTGCCCTCACAAGTTCTATGGTGGTTTACGCCTTTAAGTGATTTGTTTCATTTCTCTTTTTAATTACCTGATACGCAGTAACAGAAGCAAAAAGGCCAATCCCCGTGATATCAGTATACAATCCCGGATCAATAAGCATAATCCCCCCAATTAAAATAATGATACGCTCAATAGGATTCATAACGAGAAAATAAAATCCCTCAAGAGCAGCCCCCACGCCGACCATACCGATGAGTGATGTAATTGTAATTGCAACAATCTGAACAATGCTCGCATCAATAAGGAGTAGAACCGGGCTGTTAACGAATATATAGGGAATTATGAAAGCTGCAATTGCAAGTTTAACCGCAGTTATTCCTGTTCTTAATGGATTCCCCCCGGCAATAGCTGAACCGGCATAAGCTGCCAGGGCAACCGGCGGGGTAATATCAGCAACTATACCGAAATAAAAAACAAACATATGCGCCGCAAGAGCAGGAATACCAAGCTGTATTACAGCCGGTGCCATAATCGTTGATGTTATTAAATAATTCGCAGTTGTAGGAACCCCCATGCCGAGAATAAGTGATGCAAGCATTGCAAAAAAAAGTGTAAGGTACTTTACTCCCCCTGAAAAAAGGAGAAGGCCCGATGCCATCTTTAGCCCTAAACCGGTAAGAGTCACGACTCCCACAATAATACCCGCAATACCGCAAGCAACTGCAACTCCCAGAACACTTTTCGCACCGGACTGAAGAGCTTCAATAAATTTCGGGAATGTTAACCTTGTATTTTTACGTATAAACGAAGCCACAATGGAAAAAATGATTCCGTAAAAAGCTGCTTTTACAGGAGTTGCTCCTTCAACTAGGAAATAAATAATTGCAACAAGCGGGACAAAGAGATGTCCCCTCTCAGCCATTACATCCCTGAATTTAGGGAGTTCCTCCCTGCTCATCCCGCGGAGTCCGGTTTTTTTTGCTTCAAGGTGAACCATTATCCATATACCTGCAAAATAGAGAGCTGCGGGGATTATCGCAGCAACAGCTACATCCAGGTACGGCATTCCGAGAGCTTCCGCCATCAGAAAAGCCGCAGCTCCCATGATGGGCGGCATAAGCTGTCCCCCGGTTGATGCAGCTGCCTCAACTGCTGCGGCGAATTCCCTGCTGTATCCGAGTTTTTTCATCATTGGGATGGTGAAGCTCCCTGAACCCACAGTATTGGAAACTGAACTTCCTGAAACTGTTCCCTCAAGTGCGCTTGTTAGTACTGCAACTTTTGCAGGGCCGCCGGCAGCAAAACCTGCAACAGCATTTGCAAGATCAATGAACAGCGTTGCAATACCGGTCTGCTCCATGAACGCCCCGAAAAGAATAAAAAGAAAAATAAAGGTTGAACAGACACCAAGCGGAACGCCGAGAATACCCTCTGTTGTAAACCAGAGATGAGTAATTATCCTTTCAGCTGAATAGCCCCTGTGGTTTAAAAACCCCGGCATGTAAGCACCGAAATATGCATAAACGATAAAAACTGTAGCAATAATAAGCATCGGTATACCCACAACACGCCGGCAGGCTTCCATGACAACAAGAATACCTATTGCACCTACAATAACATCAACTGTGGTAAAAGCTCCGGCTCTGGAAATAAGCTCCCGATAATTCCATACTATATATCCTGTTGATGATACACCGGCAGCGGCAATCATTAAATCAGAAATTGTAATCTTATGAATTTTACCCTTATGAGCCGGGTAAAGAAGAAAAACAAGGAGTATAACAAAACTCAGGTGTACAGATCTCTGAAGCTGGGCAGGAAGCATACCGAAGGCAGCTGTGTACAACTGGAACAGAGAAAAAATAACAGCAACTGATGCGATTAAAAATCCCCATTTGCCTCCAAGCTTTCTGTAAAATGATTCTTTATCATATTTACCCATAACCTCCTGGATCTTTTCCATACTTACCGGTTCATGGGCTGAATCATGCGTTGCAGAATGATGTCTGGACATATATGACCTTCTCTGAATAAATGAATAATGAGTCTGCCCTGTTATTATTATAACCTGGCGAGGTAATGCTGTATTTAGTTAAATTGCCGGAGTTTAATAAAACTGACTAAAGAGATTTTATCCATCCTGATTACAAGATTTCTCTGCGGCCGGCTTATACTGCGGAGAGGGAACTCATCCTCCGCAATCTTAAACCTGTGTTCAGCAGTTACACCGACAAAAAGAAGAAAATTGTCAATTCTTCTGTTTATCCCTGTAACTTCTAATCTGTCGTTATAAACTTTTAATTTGCCGCCATCTTCGGATGAAGCAGGAACACCGGCGCCGAATGATTTAAAAACAGTTTTTTCCAGAATTAACTCATTGTTATTACCGATTACAAAAAAATCCTCCACCGGGCTTTTGTTCACGGAATGCATATAATGCACACTAAAAATATCCCCGGCAGCCGCAGCATGAAAGAACAGAATCCGGCCTGCCTTATAATCCGTTATTGTTACCCCTTTAAACAGGGGAAGAAAAAGCACAACGGCAAGAAGAACAACAGCAGTTAACGAAGTGAATAATCTTATATGCCGGGTAAAAAATGAAACACCCGGCATATATTTATTCACTGAAAAATTATGGAATAAAAGTGAAAGGTTTATTTTATGATCCCTTTTTCAACATAGTACTTTTTTGCACCGGGATGAAGCGGAACAGAAACACCTTTTACAGCTTCATTTATATCAAGCTCAGCACCTTTTGCATGTGCTTTCGCAAGGGCATCTTTGTTTTCGAAAAGAGCTTTAGTAAGACTGTAAACAACTGCTTCATCAAGATCATCGCGAACAATGAGAGTTGCTTTAACAGCTACTGTCTGTGCGTCTGCTGTCATACCTTTGTAGATCTCTTTTTTAATAACATACGGTGTATAGAAAGGATATTCTTTTACAAGTTTATCAACTGCTGCTGCGTCAAGTGAAAGCATTTTAATTTTCTGCAGAGCAGTGATCTCCTGAATCGCAGCATTGGGTATACCTGCTGTTACAAAAAAACCGTCGAGCTGCTTATCCTGGTAAGCATTTCCGGATTCTTTAAAGGAGAGATGGCTTGTTTTAAGATCATCAAATGTGAGGCCCGCAGCAGCAAGTATCTGCATAGCGTTAGCTTCAACTCCGCTCCCCGCGTCTCCTACTGAAATCTTTTTCCCTTTCATCTCGGCAATTGTATTGATTTTCGCGTCAGGATTTACTGCTATCTGCACTACTTCACGATAAAGTGTAGCAATTGTACTTATACCTTTAATCTGCTGGCCCTGAAAAAGTTTTGTGCCATTAAAAGCATAATCCATTACATCATTCTGCACAATCGCAAGATCAGCTTCATCTTTGCCGACCAGTCTGAGGTTTTCACTTGAAGCTCCTGTTGACTGGGCTGTAACATTCATATCCTGAACTTTTGTGTTGAATATCTGAGCCATTGCCCCGCCATAAGGATAGTAAGTTCCTGAAGTACCTCCGGTTGCGAGAATAAGATTCCTGCCTGATTTTTTACCGCATCCTGATATTACAAGAGAGACCAGGAGCAGGAAAACTGATACTACTATGAGACTCTTTTTCATATAAATCATTCCTCCTTGCATGAGCAGCATCTTCCCGCACTAATAATACACTAAAATTCAGATTATTATACCATAAAGCAGAGATTTTGCCGCATATTTATATATATTCTATGCAGTTTGACAATCTTATGTCAATCAGAATTCAGAGAGAACCAGGTCCGCAGTATCGATTTTACTTATCAGTAACATTTTTAACTTTCTGCATATAGTGTCCGCTGCCTGAGGTTTCACCAGCATCAGGATTAAATCCAAGATGTTTTATCCTGGCTTCAAGACTTAGCAGGAGAGATCTGTATTCCATTACTCCCCGGGGTTTATCATTATAAAGGGCTGTTTCTTTATTAAAATTATATGATGACAGTTGGGGAAGTATTACATTGGCTCCCGCCGCGAGTCCCAGCTCTTTTCCGTCAGGCGAAAGCGTATCAAGAGANNGCTGTTGAAGCTATGTTTACATCCGGCATGGCAAGCCGGACAACTGAAATCATATTAAGTCCGAGATTCAGCGTCTCTTCAGGGAGATATTCAATTCCCCCGAATGGCGTATCACTATGCGGGATATAAGGCCCGAGACTGCATAGTTCAAGATCAAGGAGACTAAAAAAAATTATATCATCTGCGAGATTTTCCAGTGTCTGAAAAGGAGCATTAACCATGACACCTGTGCCGATCTGAAATCCTATCTCTTTCAATTCATGAAGGCATTGCAGTCTGTTTTTAAAGCTTTGCGATTCCGGGTGAAGTTTTTTAAAATGCTGCTCACTTGATGTTTCAATCCTGAGAATATAACGTGAAGCACCGTATTCAAAGAATTCTTCATATACACCACGTTCCTGTTCACCGACAGCAAGTGTGATGCACATGCGGGGATGCTTTTCTTTAATAAGTTTTAATGTGTATGACACATATGAAGTAAACTTCCTGTCACGCCTTTCTCCGGACTGAAGCACGATTGAATTTATCCCGGCATCGGAAGCATCATCAGCCACTGCAAGAATTTCCTCAGGAAGAAGTTCAAATCTTTTTATATTATTATTGGACTTTCTTAAACTGCAATAAAAACAGTCATTACAGCAGATACTGGAAAATTCAACAAGCGGCCTGATGAATACAGAATCTGAAAGATTTATTTTCCGCGCAGCAGAAGCTTTATTGTGAAGAGCAGTCTGTTCATCTCCCCTGGAACAGAGCATCTCGATAATCTGTGTTCTGGAGAGCCCCCCTCTTTCACACTGCATCTCATTTCCCGGCATTATTGCTCAATCTCCCTGTTCAGGAAATATATAATACCGGCAGATGAAAAACAAAGATTGATATTATTCAACCATCTTGAGAAGATACTCCGGACTTACCGGCTTTTCCATGGACCCGTTAAATCCTACCTCATGTACATCAGTTGTACCGGCATTATCACTCCCAACGGAACTGAGCATATAAATTTTGACATTCCTGTCTGATTCACGAATACCTTTACATACTCTGAAACCGGAATCCATATTTTCCATCATCATATCGAGAAAAATAATATCCGGCTTGAAAAAAGAATATTTCTCCATACACTCATTTTCACTTCGTGCTGTTTCCACTTCATGACCGTTCTTTTCAAGTATTGCTTTCATTGAGAGAATAATATCAGAATCATCATCTACAACCAGTACCTTTTTTTTACTCATA
>DINC01000071.1 GCA_002425885.1 Spirochaetia bacterium UBA5550
CAGAAGAAAACAGCAGACAGAAAATGATCATGAATCATAAAAAAAATGATAAAAGCGAATCAGACAGTAAAAAGATAAGATACAAACAGTTAAGTATTCTGCAGAGCATAATTCACGTTAAGTTTAAAGAAAAAACCCTCCTGAACAGAGCCTTAATACATAGATCTTATGTAAATGAATCCACCACTGACAAGATTAAGGATAATGAAAGACTGGAATATCTTGGAGACTCTGTGCTTGGACTTATTGTAAACGAGTATCTTTTCAAAAGGTTCGAAGATTATCCGGAAGGTGATCTGGCGAAAATAAAATCAGCCGTAGTTTCTGAGGCTACTCTTGCGAAAGTAGCCCGTGATATTAATATCGGAACATATCTTCTCATGGGGAAAGGGGAGGAATTGAGCGGGGGACGCGACAGATCGTCCATACTTGCTAATTCCTTTGAGGCGCTCATCGGTGCAGTTTATCTTGATTCCGGGCTCAGGGAGTGCCGCAGGTTCATATTATCTCTCCTGAAAAAAGATATTGAACGTATCGACAGGATGACATACCTGCGGGACCCGAAAACTACTTTGCAGGAATATGTCCAGAAAAGATACAAAGAACGCCCTGTATATGAAGTTGTTGAAGAGAGAGGCCCTGATCATAAAAAAGAGTTTATTGTGCGGCTTCTAATCAAGGGTAGTGAAGTTTCTATTGGAGTCGGCAGCAGTAAAAGGAAAGCTGAAATGCTTGCCGCTGAACAGATTCTTAAAAAGATAGAAAAGAATGGCGGCGAGATTTGAGTGATAACGGTAATGATGTCAGAGTAAGGGTTGCCGGTATTCTGATACGGGGAAACCGGTTACTGCTTATCGCACATAAAAAGAATGATGATATATACTGGCTGCTCCCCGGAGGCGGAGTTGATTATGGCGAGTCTCTTCACGAAGCGCTTACGCGTGAATTCATGGAGGAGCTTAACATATCCGTGGATATAAAAGATGTTTCACTTATTTCTGATTCAATTGATCCTTCCGGCGACAGGCATGTTGTTAATATCTGTTTTCTCTGCACCTATAAAACAGGAGATTTTATACTTGGAGAGGAAGGGCGCCTTTATGATTTCAGATTTTTTGACCGGGATGAACTCGCTGATTTGGAAATTTTCCCTCCGATCAACAACGATCTTATCGATATTATAAATGGTAAAGTCAAAGACAGGTATATTGGCAAACTCTGGAAATAGAGGTTGATTGCTCATGGCAGTTTCAATGAATTATTCGATGCGTGAAGCAGAAGGGGTTAATATTCTGGATCTCTCCGGAAATCTTACAGTGCTTACATCCGATTATTTTAAGTCAGTCCTGCACAATCTTTCCGAAAGAGAGAGTGTTATTCTTAATATGGAAAATATCCGAGTTGTGACATCATCAGGTTTGAATGCTCTGGTTGATATTTCCTATTACGCAAGGGAAAAGGGTAATCGCGTCATTATTATGAGTGCGGGTAACGAGCTGAGAGATCTTATAGATTATGTTGATTATTTTAGTCACCTGATATTTGCGGAGAGTATACAGGAAGGTAAAACAAAGATCGAATTCTACACCTGAAACTATTCATTGTTGATAATATGAATTTCAGGGAACCCGGTAATAATATTTTTTGCAATCATCACATCGATTCCGAAGACATCTTTCATCAGATCCTCTGTAATTATTTCACTCCCTCCTGATTCATGGATCACACCATCTTTTAGTACAATAATTTTATCGCATATTTTCACGAGAAAATCGAGATCAGAAGATGCCAGTAAAACGGATTTATCACCCCCGGCTGTATATTTTTTTATGGTACGTATGACAGTGAGTTTCTGTAAAGGATCAAGACCGCACTCAGGGGAGTCAATAATAATGTTTTCGGACTCAGAGTTAACTGTTCGCGCGATGAGAGTTAATCTGATAATAGAATCAGAGCATTTTTTTAATCTCAATGATAACTTATCGGTTAATCCGGTTCCATCAAGGATAGAGAGTGTTGCATCCCGGTCAATTTCAGAATATGGGTTCAGAAATTTTTTCAGATGGATTCTGCCTTTTATTGTCTCTTCAAAAACAGTAGCTTCCGGATTGTATTCACAAGGGAGTAATAGAGAAGAAATATCTCTGCACTGTTCCTTCCGGCTTGATTCAGAAAGATTTTTTTCATTTAATCCGACAGTCACATCAGCGGTTCTGATTATGCCGGCAATTGCTTTCAGCAGCAGGCTTTTCCCGCATCCTGCGGGCCCTGTAACACCAAGAATCTCTCCACTATTAAGAGTAAATGAGATATCGCTTAAAACAGGTTTTTTATTTTTATTCAGGGATAATTTTTTTACAGTAATCATCGGTATAACATCTCTGCATCAGGGTTGTGTTACCGGGGTCACGGTTCTGTTCTGCTGCTCTTTTCTTTTCTGCTCGGCCTCTTTTTCAATCTCTTTTATAAGAGGGAGCAGGTGGTTATTTTTACCTGCTTCAGAGTATGCATTCCGGTCATATTGAAGATTTTTAAGAATCTCCATGGCATGTTCCTTTCTTCCGGTTGCAGCGTATGAGCCCGCTAAAAGTACTTTGTCTGAAGTATTCTGGAGTGAGATTTTTTTAAATGATGTTATAGCCTCTTCGTGCTGTCCGAGGTGGTGACTTGAACGGGCTGATGTAATGATAATTTCGTAATCGTTCCCCCCTGACAACAGTCTGTTTGATATTTCCAGAGAGCGCGGAAAATTTTTTTTATTATAATGATATGTCATCAGAAGTTTGAAAGCTTTGCTGTATTTTTTATATTCCGTATCGTTGTCTTTTACTATGTCATAAAGCCGGTCAAAATATGGTGCGTATTTANNGTACATAAATAGCAGCCAGTATAACAAGAGGTTCATTGTTCCCTTTAACTGATTCTGATGCTGTGCTTATGTCTTTTTCAGCATTTTCATAATCTCCTGTATGATAATAACAGATTCCTCTTTTAAGCATTGTATTATAGACTGTTCCTTTATCAGCAAAACCGAATTCAAGAACTGATGAAAAATTAGTAATTGCTGAGGTGTAATTCTTACTGTTAAAATTTATGTTCCCCATGATAAGTTGAACTTCTGCGTAAAAAGGTATTCTTTCAGCAATAGGGGCGAGATAATACATTGTGTCGCTATTATTATNNCATCCCCAGTTCGAATTTAGGGGAGAGAAACATGCTGTCTATATTTATCGCGTCTTTGAATGATTGTGAAGCACTATTTGTTTCACCTTTTTTAAGGAGAGCGACACCTTCATTGTACCTTTTAACTGCTTCTTCATTATCGCTCCAGAGGAGTTTATTGATCAAAGTATCTATCTTCTGTTTGGCTGAACTATCCCTTGTTTTAAACCAGAATTCACGGCAGTATTTGATGTAGTTGGGGTAATCACCTCTTTCCTCATAAAGAATGATAAGATTCCAGTAGGAGTTTATTAAAAACTTTCGAGAGGTGTTTCTTGATACTGCTGCAGCGAAATACTGTATAGCCAGATCGTAGTTTTTATCATTTTTTTCAATTTCACCAAGGAAATAGTATGAGTCACCGCTCCCGGAAATTTCCACATCCTTCAGAAAATTTTCTCTGGCTTTTGCATAGTTTCTGTATACATAGGCATTGCGCCCTATATGGTGATATTGTGATGAAAATAAGAT
>DINC01000182.1 GCA_002425885.1 Spirochaetia bacterium UBA5550
GCATCTGAAGTGGAAGATATTACTGAAGAAGATTGCATTCAGTATATGTTTAATCTTGTTATTGGCCGTACTTTTGACGGTTATATGACAGAGATTAAAACTATTTATGGCCAGCTTCAGCAGCTCCTTGATTATAAAATTGAACCTGCACCTGATAAATGGGACAGATTATATAATGTTGATTTCTTTATTAAAATAGGAGAGAAGTATATCGGCCTTCAGATTAAGCCTGTAAGTGGGGTGTCTCATATTCCGGAAATTTATAAAGAGAGGAATAACCAGCTTGCTACGCATAAAAAATTTACTGAAGAATTCGGCGGGAAAGTTTTCTATATTTACTCAATGAAAGATGGTGAAAAAAAGAAAATCCATAATAAAGAAATAATCACTGAAATTCAGGAAGAAATTAAACGATTGTTAAAAAAAGATTAATGAGATATTGAAATGTATATAGTAGGAACATCAGGACACATTGACCACGGAAAAACATCGCTGATACGCGCGCTCACAGGGATTGACTGCGACAGGCTCCCTGAAGAGAAGGCGCGTGAAATGACCATAGATATCGGATTCGCAAGTATCGAGTACCCGAAGTTCGGAACTGTGAGCATAATCGATGTTCCGGGGCACGAAAGGTTTATCCGCAACATGGTTGCCGGCGCCTGGGGTGTTGACCTTGCGCTCCTTGTCATTGCCCTTGACGACGGGTGGATGCTCCAGACAGAGGACCACTTCAGGGTGCTTCAATTGCTCGGTATTGAGAGGCTTATTGTTGTCATCAATAAAATCGATCTTGGTGATGATGAGATGCTTGAGATTGTGAAGGAGGAGGTGCGTGAGCGCCTCTCGGATACACCCTATGCTGAAGCGGACATTGCATCTGTCTCCGCGAAAACAGGAACAGGGGTTGCTGAACTTAAAGAGATGATTCTCGTCAACCTCCGCAAACTGTCGAAAGCTCCTGACTCTGACAAGCCGTATCTCTACATAGACAGGGTCTTCTCTCCTAAGGGTGTGGGTACAGTTATTACAGGAACTCTGAAGAACGGAATATTCAAGGAGAACGAAACAGTTTCGCTCCTCCCCCTTATGCGTGAAGTAAAGATCAAGAAAATCGAAAGCCATTATAAAGAACTTCAGGAGGGTGTGCCGTCGCAGAGAACAGCGCTTAACCTCACGGGTGTGTCGCAGGATGAGCTTGAGCGTGGCGACATTGTATGCAGGCCGAATTTTTTTACACAGAGTGATGATGTGCTGGCATGGTTCAGGCCCCTTGATAAAAAGCGTAAGGTGCGGAATAACACTTACGTGGAAGTGCTCACAGGAACAGATTCCTCCACAGGCAAAATTATTATTGTTAATACAGATGTACAGGATGAGAACGAGTTCCCTGTGAGGATACACTTTGATGAGAAGTCGAACTTCTATCCGGGCCAGCCATTTGTCCTTACAAATCCCGGCGGCTACAGAATAATCGGAGGGGGGCGTGTTGTTCTTCCGGATTATAATCCTCTCCGCCATAAAAAGATATTCAGGGAACATACTGCTCTGCTTAAGTCATTCTCTCCGGCAGAGGTGCTGAGCTTCAGTATAGCAGTGAACGGTGTTATTAAGCGGGAGAGGGTTATGACCATGCTCCCCTCAGGGAAGAAGGCCATAGAGCGGATTATAGGCGAGCTTGAAACTTCCGGTGATATAATCATTAAAGGGGAGATGATCCTCTGGAAAGGGTTCCACACTGAGTCAACAGAAAAGATGAAGCGCGTAATAAAGGGGAAGTTAGGCCCGAACCTGAAAGAGATATCCGACTCATCCGGTGTCCCCTTCGATATATGTTCCCTACTTATAAAAGATATTGCTGCAGCAGAGACTCTTGTTGAAAAGGACGGCAGGTACTTCACTGCTGATTCAATCACACCGGAGAATCTCCCTGAATCGAAGAAGAGAATCCTTGCTGATGTTCTTAAAAGCGGCGGGGAGGGGATAGAGCTGGATAAGCTGAAAGATGATATAATGAAGAAAGAGGTTAAGGATCTCATCAAGCTTGATTTTCTTGTGAGCCTTGACGGGAACATTATCTATCACAGGGATATATACACTGACATGAAGATGAAGGTGCTTGCGCTATTTGATACAAGGGATAAGATTACTGTACCTGAGGCAAAGGATGCTGTTGATCTCTCCAGGAAATATATTCTTCCTCTGCTGAACAGGATAGAGTCTGACGGACTTATCAAGAGGCTCGGCGATTTCAGGATAAAGGTGTGACAATGTTTCTCGGTATTGATATAGGTAACACAACAACCATGCTGGGGCTTTACAGGGGTAACTCTGTAAAGCCTGAGAAGACTTACAGGATAAAGACAGACAAGCGTGGTGATGACGCAGAACTTGCCGGAAGCATCAGGATGGCTCTTCGCAGTTATGCTGATTTCGAGACTCTTGAAGCTGAGGTCACAGGTATAGCTTTTTCAAGTGTTGTCCCTGAGCTGAATAAATCTTATCACAGGGTGTGCAAAAGGCTTTTCTCTTTTGAGCCTCTGGAGATAAGCCATACAAGCAGGCTGTCTATAACGATAAACTATAAAAATCATAAACAGTTAGGCGTTGACAGGATTGTGAACACAGAGGGTGCTTTCCATGAATACGGTCCCGGCTGTATTGTGGTTGATATCGGCACTGCAGCCACATTCGATGTGCTTAATCACGAAGGGTGTTTTGACGGGGGGCTTATAGCTCCGGGGGTCGGCACGACTATGAAAGCACTTGCTGATGCCGCGTCCAATCTCCCTGAGATTACTTTTGAGATGCCTGATGATCTTGTGGCAAGAGACACTGTGAATGCAATTAAGTCGGGATTTTATTACGGATGGATCTCCATGGTTGAGGGTATATGTGAGAGGATAGAAGCCATTTACGGGCGGGAGTTCAGGATAATTCTCACAGGTGGATTTGCAGTTAAAATGCGCGAAGGATTCAAAAGGGAGATTATTATTGATCCTGACCTTACAATGCGCGGGATAAAGTATATATTTAATAACAGATAACAGAGGGGGCGTAATCATGAATACACCATACATATATTTTAAATTTCTCGGAATACATTCCTTTATCAGTACTCTGGATAATTCCGCAACAGAGTACACTTTATTTGAAGATGATTTTTCAGAGCTGTTCACAAGGCACGGGAATATTCTGAAAGATGAAGATTCAATAACAACAGGTATACTTACAAGGGAGGGGCAGCAGGTTTTTTTTGCTGAACTGGGGATTAAGATTACAAAAAGTTTCAGGTCGTATTTTGTATTTATATTTAATCGTCATCCAACCCTTGAGGATATGGATGCAGTTGTCCTGGGGCTTGAGGATCTGATAAGCGAAAATCTTGATAATATTGATCCATCAGAGATTACAAAGAGTATGCAGAACCCCTCAGGCGGGCATATGATTAATTAATTATTGTTATTATCACATAATAAATCAACGGAATAAAAATTGCAGGGAGCATGTTCCCCACCTTAATTCTTTTCAGGTCGAGAAGGTTTATCCCTATTGCCATGATCAGTATACTCCCCACAAGAGAAGTCTGTGAAATAACGTCCGGGGTAAGCCAGGGCTTTATGACTCCTGCCATAAGCGTAATTGTCCCCTGATAGATGAACACAGGTAGAGCAGAGAAAGCCACGCCTATACCCATTGTTGCAGCAAATATAACGGCGCTTATGCCGTCAAGTATTGCCTTGGCAAAGAGTGTGGCTGTGTTCCCTGTGAGCCCGTCTTCAAGTGAGCCCACGATTGCCATTGCTCCCACGCAGTAAACAAGGCTTGTAGTAACAAAACCCTCGGCGAATGAACCGCTCCCCTTTGCAAACCTGCTCTGGAACCAGTTCCCCATCCTGTCCAGTTTATCTTCTATATTCAAAAATTCCCCTGCAATCGCCCCGATTACAAGACTGAATATCATAAGCATGACAAACTCCCTGTCGAGCCTGCCGCTCCCTGCAACTTTATACATCCCCTGTAGTGTCCCTGAAATTCCTATCATGAGAACAGAGAGCCCGATTGCCTGCATCACAGTCTCCCTGTATCTCTCCGGCAGGCCGTTTTTCAGTAGGGCTCCCGCAGTTCCCCCGGCAATTATCGCAGCAGCATTTACAATAGTTCCAAGGCCGATCATAGAGCACCATCCTGAATTATTAAAAGTGAAAAGAATACTGATTGATGTAAATATTTCAGAAGCTGTGTCCGGAGCGCAGATTTATCAATCAGTGAGGATATCCTAATTAAGAAGAGTTTTTTGTGTCAATAATATATGTTAGATTGCAGGTGTTCAGTATAAGGCGGCAGTATGTATTTAGCGGTAATTCAGTACATTCCGGTTTCACCCCGGGAGTGCTGCGTTATGCGCTCAGGGCGCGTACATTGCAGCCGGTATAAAAAATTATATTAATAACTTCGCACTATGGCATTCACGATTGCTTCATTCACTGACGTTCGTTTGCGATGACATGGTTCAAATAATTCGTTAACAGCTATAATAACTATGTTCAGGCATAAAAGTTGTAAAAAAAAATAAAAAAAGTTTTTTCCGGAAATTAAATTATTATTAGATAAAGACAATATTGCGCTATATCGGGATATAGAGTCCGGATTATGTCGCAATATGAGCATTGGAGAGCAGTTTTCTAAAAAAAAATTTATGTTATNNTGATTTTTATATGTGACATAACAATGAAAGTGCTGATAAAATCAGGGGTTCCACGCTGAACTTTTTTGAATTTCCTTCATCTTCTGTAAAATTTTTCTTTTTCAGATACTATCTGTTTTGTGGGACAATAAAATTTTTTTGTTAAGGTTTTTCAATCTGTGGATAACTCCTGATAATGTCTCATTACTTCTGTCCGGCAAAATGCTTTGTCTGTTTTTTAGAGCTTAAATCTTTTATTTTTGACTTGATGGACTATTCATAATTTTATAGAAAGGTCAGATAAATACAAGGAGTACATAAATGGAAAAAGCGGTTCTTTTTGATATACAGAACAATATTGCAGTAATCACCCTGAACAGACCTGACAGAAGAAACTCTATTAACAGGGATTTACTTTCCGGTTTATACGATGCCATAGATGAAGTTTCAAAAAATGATGATATAAAGGCCGCGATAATTACAGGTAACGGCAAATCCTTCTGCTCCGGTATAGATCTTTCGGTAATAGGTAAGGAGAATCTTTTTGACGTCAGGGGGAGCGGCATTGATCTCCCTGATATTTTCGGCGCATGCCGAAAAACTATTATAGGCGCCATAAACGGCCACGCCATAACAGGGGGATTCGAGATTGCCCTTAACTGCGATTTCCTCATAGCTTCTGAAAACGCAATGTTTGCTGATACACACGCAAAGGTCGGGATTCATCCGGGATGGGGTATGACTCAGCTCCTTCAGCAGGCAGTGGGTAAGAGAATGGCGAAGCAGATGTCCCTTACATGCCAGTTTATTAATGCAGAGCAGGCTTTAAGGTATGGACTTGTAAATGAAGTTGTTGCTCCGGATGATTTGATGAAGCGTTCACTTGAAATTGCAGGTCAGATATGCGAGAACAGGTTTGATATGATTACAACAGTAAGAGACCTGATTAATTACAGGGATACAGCTTCAATGGGGCAGGCACTGGCTCATGAGAGGGAGAGATTCAGAAGGTTTGTTAAAAAGAATATGCCGGGCCTTAAAGGATCAGAGTGATTCAACAGGTGTCCAGGAGATATATGTGAGTATGTTTGAGTTATAGGCATCCATACTCTTCTTTTTTTTCTCAATAACAAGGTTAAGGTTGTAGATAAATTCCATCCCCATATCATCAAGCCTCCCTGTGATTCTGTTGAACACATTTCTGGGGAGGTAATCGATGAAATTTGTGGCGCGGATCAGCGCTGACTCATCTTTCAGAATCTCCCTCATCAGATTAATGTCTATCTGCAGAATTATATTGCTCAGTGATATATTCACCTCTGTAAGCCATGAATTTTCGAAATTAAGAAGCGGAACTATACTGAACACTGTAAGCACCCAGTTTATTTCTTTTATGCTTTTGTAGAATTTTATATTTTTTTCAAGGTGCAGAAGGATAAATGTCATCTCCTCCATGTTTTCCGGGAGCCTGTTGCTGTATATTTCTTCAGTATTTAAGGTTTCCGCATATTCAACCAGACCTTTCAGGCCGTTTGATATCTCTTTTACGGAATCCCAGTTAAGCCCTGATTCAGATAAATATTTCATACCTAACAGGGAGGCTGATTTAATGTATCCTGAAGTTGTATTTCTGAAAATATTGTAAAAATAGTCCAGGTGAACTTCGTCTGTAAAGTACAGCAGGGTTTTCAGGATATTTTTTTCAAGATTTGTTATATCCTCTGATTCAGCTATGAGGAGAGGGACAAATTCCGGCAGTTGTATTCTTCTTATTATTATGAGATCTTCGGTGTAAAGGGGCCTGTTCTTAAGGTTTGCTTTATATTTTTCACAATCAGCAAGAGCTTCCAGTGTCAGGGAAATTCTTGAGTAGAGATCATCAGTTATGTAATCTCTGATTTCGGAATCTGTATCACTGTTCCCGCTCAGTTCAAATATTATCTGATCCAGGATTTCTATAAAATTAATCTGTACTTCATCACAAAGGTTCAGGCTTCCGGGTGTAATGTACTCTCCAAACTGCTTTATCCCCAGTGCGGCAATACTTTTCAGAGCTTCACTTCTGGAAGTAGTGGAGGTTAGAATTGAAAAGTATTCCTTCAGTGATGATTCTATGTTTTTAGAGTTAACTCTGTTCATCGAAATTTTTTCTGTAAACTCAACTTCTTCTCTTGTTCATTGATTTATGCGGGGTAAATGTCCATTATTTTTTTAAAACTCTAAAAAAATATTATAAT
>DINC01000178.1 GCA_002425885.1 Spirochaetia bacterium UBA5550
AATGAAAAGCTTCGTGAGCTGGATAAAGCTAAAACCGATTTCTTTGCAAACATCTCCCATGAACTCCGCACACCTTTAACCCTGATACTTGCCCCTATTGAAGAGGCTCTCTCCGGCAGAGAACTGAACAGAAGCACCCTTGAGATGGTGCGCCGTAATGCCCTTGATCTTCTCTCTTTTATAAACGGGCTCCTTGAGATGTCACGCATAACAGCAGGGAAGCATAAACTTAAAATTGCAGAAACAAATCTCTCTGAAATTGTAAAACAGTTCTGCGGAGGAATGGAATCTGCCGCAAAGCTTAAAAAAATTGAACTTCGATGCAGAGCAGAAAAGCCTGTAACAATATTTGCTGACCATGCCAGGCTGAGTCATATTATTTCAAACTTCTTCTCAAACTCATTCAAGTTCACTGAACCTGGCGGAAAGATAGAGGTAACCGTAAAGTCTGATAATACCTCTGCAATCCTTGAATTCAGAGATACAGGATGCGGCATACCGGGCGATAAACTTGATACAATATTTGAACGCTTCACACAGGCGGATACAGGCTCAACACGTAAATATGAGGGCACAGGGATAGGCCTCTCTATTGTGAAGGAGCTTGTTGAGCTTCACGGCGGCGAGGTTTCTGTTGAAAGCAGGTGTATGGAAGAAGATGCTGAAAAACATGGCACTCTGTTTACAGTAAAATTCCCTTTTGGTAAAGAGCATTTTCAAGAGAGGGATGATGTTGAATTTATCAGCAGAGGTGAAAATATCCCGGTAATAATTCCCCATGTCAGGGGGATAGACCTGCCCCGGGGAACAGAGGAGAGGGCGCCTGATCCCCTTTCTGAAACAGCTCCTGCAATACTTGTGGTTGAAGATAACTCTGACCTCCGTTCCCTACTTGTGAATATGCTTTCAGTGAGCTATATTGTTCACGAGGCATCAAACGGAATTGAGGCAGTGAAGATCCTTGAATCAACTGACGAGATAGACCTTGTTCTTTCTGACATCATGATGCCGGGGATGGACGGCCATGAGCTTCTGCAATGGATACGGAGTAACCGGAGACTTGAGGGTCTCCCTGTGCTCCTCCTCACTGCACGTGCTGATCTTTTTATGCGCATTGAAGGCCTTGACCTGGGAGCCACAGATTACGTGACAAAGCCCTTTAACTCTGAGGAACTTCTGCTTCGCATAAAAAACCAGATGGAGCTTAAACTCCTGCGGAACAAAACTGAAAGAAATTACAGAAAGCTCCTTGAGAAACTTGAAAGCGTAAAAACAAGGCCTCTCCGTGAAGAGAGTGCAGCTAAGATTGAAGCTGTGTGTGAGTTCATCAGAGAAAACTATACACAGGAACTTTCCCGTGATGATCTTGCTGAAGCAGCCGGAGTAAATTCTGATACTTTCAGCAGGTTATTTAACCAGCATACAGGGAAAACCCTTAATGATTATATCTGTGATTTAAGGATTGAAGAGGCCAAGCGTAGATTGAGAGAGACAGGTGAAACTGTTACGCGTATTGCAATAGATACAGGTTTTGATAATATCCGCACATTCAACAGGGTATTTAAGCGCCTTGCAGGTGTTGCGCCCGGTGAGTTCAGGGAAGGGTTGAGGAACTGACTCTGCAATGATCTATTTTGTATAAGAGCAATATCTCTATCCGGAAAGAAGCCTGTTTCTTTTTTCTAAAATCTATTCTGTAATTAAACTCTCCAAATTAATAAATTCATACTTTACATAAAAAGTAAATAGAATCAGTAATAACTGGTAGCAGTTTTTAGTGTAACTAAATTTCATATAATAATAAATGGAAATCAATGGGGGGAGCATCATGCCGAGAGTAAAACTTACTGAACTTGAAAACTACAGGTTTAAAACCGAACAGATGATAACAATAGCGTATCTGAATCCCGCAGGACACGTAGGGAATTCGCAGATGGCGGATCTTGTGCATGACGGAAGGATACATCTCCTGAGAACTTTAGGCTTAAGTGAACTGAATCTCGGTGACGGCAAAACCGGGCTTATTATGGGTGACCTTGTTATTAATTTTAAAACGGAGATTTTTCTTGGAGAGAAGGTTCTCATAGAGGCGGATATATCGGAGATAGAGACGAAAGGTTTCCGTTTTTTTTACAGGATATCCAAAGAGGGTAAAACTGCGGCTCTTGCTGAAACCGGGTATGTTACCTTCAGCTATGCTGAGAGGAAGGTCTGTGAAGTTCCCGCTGTTTTTATTGAAAAACTGAACAGTTATAAGTGAAAAAATCAGGGAATTAATACTTGCAAAGTGTGTTATNNATTTAAATAAAAATTAAGTTTCAAAAGAATTATGCAGAAAACGGCTGTTTGTAATGATGTTGATGACAGGTTTCTGAAAACTCATCAACTGTTATAGAACAGTATGAATCTCAAAAAACAGGTAGGAAAAATGGATTATTTCAAAGGTACAGAAGATTATGTTATTTCAAAGGAACTGAGGGACAATGTAAACGTATCCATAGCTCTCGGAAGGCCTCTTATAGTTAAAGGTGAGCCGGGAACTGGTAAAACTCTCCTTGCACACGCAATTGCTAAAGGTCTCGCTAAAAAATTTCATATATGGAATATCAAGTCAACAACCAAGGCGCAGGATGGCCTCTATCTTTATGATACAGTTCAGAGGCTCAATGACGCAAGATTTGGAGATCATGATGTTGCGGACATAAAGCAATATATAAAACTCGGTAAACTCGGTGAGGCATTCAATGCTGATGAGCAGGTTGTACTTCTTATTGATGAGATCGATAAGGCTGATGTTGAGTTCCCGAACGACCTTCTGAACGAGCTTGATGAGATGAGCTTTTATATTCCTGAAACTAAAGAGACAATCAAGGCAAAAACAAGGCCTATAGTTATAATTACATCTAACAGCGAAAAGGAGCTTCCGGACCCTTTTCTCAGAAGATGTGTGTTCCACTACATTGAATTCCCGGAGCAGCAGCTTATGGAGGAGATCGTTCACGTTCACTTCCCGGATATCGAAAAAAAGCTTCTGCGCGAAGCCCTCAAGAAGTTCTACTGGATCAGGGAATTCGACATGCTCCGCAAAAAGCCTTCAACAAGCGAGCTTATAGACTGGCTTCAGGCTCTTGTTATTGGAGGGATACCTGCAAAGACTATTGAAAACGAGATACCGTTCCTGGGAACTCTGCTTAAGAAGAAAGAGGATATCGAGGTTGTTGAGAAATCAGGGAAATCTCATTATGCTTACAATTCCAGCATGAGGACAAGGGATGTTTATTAATTTCTTCTTCAACCTGAAGTCAAAGGGGATTCCCGTTTCTCTGCATGAGTGGATTACGCTTCATCATGCAATGGCTATGAATCTCAATGACTGCAGCCTCACCAATTTTTATCATATGGCGAGATCCATACTTGTGAAGAACGAAATATTCTATGACAGGTATGATATAGCTTTTCTTGATACATTCGGCGGTATTGAAACCACTGACGAAATGCTTGATGAGATCCTTGCAGGTCTTAAAAAAGTTAAGGAGCTGAAACTCTCCGAAGAGGAGAAGAAACAGATCGAGCAGGTTAATCTTGATCAGGTGCTTAAAAACTTTGAAGAGCAGATGAAGCAGGGGCATTACAAGAACCACGTAGGCGGAAACAAGGCCATAGGTACAGGCGGGCGGTCTACCCAGGGAGCCTGGGGATATAATCCGGCAGGTATAAGAATAGGGCAGGGGGAGTCCCGGCATAAAAGGGCGATCCAGGTTGCTGAGAAGAGAACTTTCCGCAACTATTCAAGCGACATTACCCTTGATACAAGGCAGATGCGCGTTGCGCTCTCTCACCTCAGGTCTCTGCTCCCCATCGGCTACGGTGAAAAACTTGATCTGAAAAAGACAATTGACCAGACATGCAGAAATGCCGGCGAGATTGAGCTTGTGTGGGAGAATAAAGAGAAGAAGAGCTCCAAGGTTATGCTCCTTATGGATGTGGGTGGTTCTATGACACCATTCTCGGAGCTTGTGGAGAGACTCTTTTCTGCTGCCGCGGGCCAGATAAACAGGTTTAAGCATTTTTATTTTCACAACTGCTTCTACCAGGATTTATGGACTGATATGGAGAGAAACCAGTGCGTTTCAACTATGGAGATTCTGAAGAGCGAGGATCACGATTACAAAGTGATTATTGTTGGAGATGCCGAGATGGCTCCGTCCGAACTTACATGGGCTAATGGAGCAATAGATTACTGGTACCACAATGACACTGCGGGGATTATCTGGATGCAGAGATTTAAGGAGAAGTTCAAAGATGCAATATGGCTCAACCCTCTCCCTAAAAGATCCTGGGAGTATGTTCACTCAATCAGGATGGTGCGCGATGTTTTCCCTATGTTTGAGCTGACGCTGGACGGACTGGATGAAGGAATTAAATACCTGATGACAGGAAAATGCGAATTGTATAACAGATAAGTTTTTTGTCATACCGGTTTTGACGCAGTCAAATACCGGTATCTTAATGAAACAACAAATATCTTCAGCGTCAAAAAGATTCCGGTATTCCCCTTCGGGAAACCGGAATGACAAACTCATTATATCACACCTCTAAGCACCATTAAAACCGGTAGCACAATCCCAAGGAAAAGAAGTGAATTCACTACGAATAATCCTGATGTTAGTTTCGCATCAAGATCGAAAAGTATGGAACTTATTACTGAATAAACCGCAGCCGGCATACATGACTGAATAAGAATGACGGTTTCCACAGCCGGATCGAGTTCAATAAAATAGAGGGCGATGAATGTTATTGCCGGGAGTATAATAAACTTTGACAGGGCAAGTGCTGCCTGTTCTTTAAAACCTGTTGTTATATGTCCTGTCTGAAAATTAATGCCCAGTGTAAGATAGTATAATGATATGGCAGTATAGATTAAGTAATCCATATTAAAAAACAGAACCGGTCTTGGAATCTGAAACAGCTGGAAAACAAGCGCCACAAGTATCCCTGCAACCGGAAGGTTCTGAAAATTGAAGAATAGCTTTGCGTAATCTTTTATTGTCATAACCGGAAGTTTTTCAGACCCGGATTCAGTCTGCATAGATGCAATTCTGGCATAAGGGAAGATAAAGAGAAAAACGAAAGGGAGAAAATATATTACATAAATAGTTGCAAGCCCCAACCCCTGTTCACCGGCTATTAGATAGCAGATAAGACCGCCCAGTGTGAGGCCCTGATTTGCAAGTATGGAACTTATCAGGTATGAAGAAGCGGTTTTCCTTTTAAGTTTCAGCAGTCTGATCGAAAATTTACCGGTTAGATATCCGATAATAACGGTTGAAATTCCCGCAAGAGGGAGAAATAATACGTGGGAATTTAAATGTAATCCCCATATACTCCAGAAGAGAATAAATGGTTCGAGGAAGAATAGATTAATTCTTATCAGTTTTTTTGCTGTTCCCTGAGGAGACTTAAGGCTTTCCCGGATTTTTGAACCAGCAAAGAACGGGATTAGTATTACAGCCCATAGAATTATAAATTTAATTTCTGCATTCATAAATGTACCATAAAAGTCAACTGCTGATAATCTGCATAAAGTGGCAATAAAAAAATAATGGAGATAATTTCGGGGGAATACTTTACAGGTTTTATTTTTTCAGATTAAAGTTTATGTTTTATCCTGAAACTTTTTGATTCATGGACAAAAATTACAAGTTCCGCCAGCCAGTTAAGACGCTGTTCAGGGGTAAGTTTATCAAAACATGTATGGCCGTTAAAAAGAGAGGGGTCAAGAGTTGCTATTTCTTTTCTGAACTCAGCAAGATCTTTTTCTTTTTCCAGGTTATTCATCTATGCCTTCCATTATTTTAAGAAGTTCCCTGATATCAGTTATATCCTTCTCTCTCGGCGGTATTACTTCTCTTTTCATTTCAATAAGTTTAGATATCGATATAACCGGTATACTGTATCCATCAAGTTTAATATATGAGGCATCTCCAATAAGATTATTGTAAAGATCGTCCTTTCCCAGAAAAATATCAACCTGCCGGTATGGATTTTGAATGTCAATGAATGTATAAACTAATGCATTTTTCTCTTCATGCATAATTTTTCTTTTTTCTGGAGAGAGGAGAGATTCCGGTGGTACTGGTACCCTGGGTGACATCCCCAGAGATTTCATGACAGAAATCAGGGAGTAAAGGTTGTCCTCCTCCATTGAAACTGCTATATCTATGTCCATGGTAAGCCTTTCAACACCATGAAGAACAACAGCGACTCCTCCGCAAATAACAAATTTAATTTTATTTTTTGCAAGAGCTATAAGAATGTCTTTGAGGTGGTTATTCATAGTATTAAAAAATAAGTTTTAACGGGGGATGTCAAGAATCTTTCAGACCGGCATCCCCTGGATTATATTACTTTAACTTCCGCCAGTCTCTCCCTTTAAGATCAAGCCCCATCTGGCCGCCGGGATTCATTATATTATTCGGATCAAGATGTTTTTTGATTGCCCGCAGTATATCCATCTGAGGCGTGCCGAGATGCCTTTCCATCCAGGGAGCGATCATCTTCCCTACGCCGTGGTGATGGCTTAAACTGCCGCCGCTCTTTTCAATGCTGTCAATTACACCTGACTGGAAGTCAGTATATTCCTTAACACCATTATCTTTCATGATAAAAATAAAGTAGAGGTTTGTTCCCTGCGGATAAAAATGTGATCCATGGGTCATACATATAGTTTCAGGGCGGGCTTTAATGAACTTGCGGACTTCCTGGTGTACTTGATGCAGGTTGTCCCAGCGCACCCCTGTTTCAAGTGTATCTATAAGAATGCCGTAATCCTGAAGATCCTCCCTTAAATAGGGATCTTTGTATCTCCCCGGCTCCCACATCTTTGATGGGAGGCCTGTAATATACATTCCGCCGTGCTTTTTGCAGATCTTCTTAACATGTCTCTTTACATTTTTAGCAAAAGATTTTTCACCCTCAGCAGTCCCGAGGAAGAGGCATCTCTGCATAGGTTTGAATCCGCGCAGCTGCATAAGCTTATCAAGGATTGTTCCATCTATACCGTAAAGTTTCAGACCGATATGAGTCTCCTCTTCGTCAGATATTCTGAAAACTGCGGGCATCCCGAATTCACCCTGGGTTATTTCACGGCCGGCATTGATTGCTGCTTCAAAAGAGGGGAAGATAAATCCGAAGTATTGACGGTTCTCCGGCATATACCTGAAAATTTTCAGAGTAAGCTCAACCAGCACACCGAAAGATCCTTCACTCCCTTTTAATATGTCATTAACCTTGGGGCCTGTTGCGGTTGCAGGGTAGGCAAGTGTTGTAATTTCTCCGGCAGGGGTGATGTATGTCTGGCTAAGCACAAGGTCATAAGCGTCACCGTAATAAGAGGATGCCTGGCCTGAACCGAGAGTTGCAATCCATCCTCCGGCAGAAGAAAACTCGAAAGACTGCGGAAAGTGACCGCAGGTATAGTTAATATCTGATTTATAAATTTCTTTTGCATTGTTGAGAGTTTTTTCAAGATCCGGACCCATGATCCCTGCTTCAACAGTTACTGTCTGATTCAGTTCATTTAACTCAAGGATTTTATTCATGTGAGTATTCATCACAATGGTAATGCCCCCAAGGGATGGTCTAAGGCCGAAGTTTACAGAGGATCCTCCGCCATAAACATACACAGGGATCTTCTCTTTATTGCAGAGTTTTATTATGGAAGAAATTTCACCGATGTTTTTCGGGTGTATTACAAGGTCACTAAGGGGCCCCGGTTTGCCGTTGCGCAGGTTAATGGCTTCTTCAACAGTTTTGCCTGTGGAATATTTCAGCCTGTCATATTCATTTACAGAAACATTCTCTTTACCGCAAATTTTTTCAAATGCCTCTATATGTTTTGCTTTTAGTGCTGTCTTCTTTTTAAAATTTACTGCTTCATCACCTGTGGTTCTGATAGTTCTGAAATCTTCATCTGTAAGGTGGAACTGCTCCTTGATCTCTTTAAAAAGTTTTTTATTCGGGTGCTTGTATTCAGCAGGGGCTCCCCATTTGAATATTGATCTGAAGCTTTTTTCTGCAGGCGGAGTTTCTCTCCATACTGGTTCAAAAATATTTTTTGTCATATCATTCTCCGTTTCATGGTTTTCTGAAAATCTTTTCTGCTGAATCAATTTCAGCTTTTTTTCTGGATGCGTCCCATCCGAGAATTTTTGCCGCAGTATCCGCAACTTTTTTCAGTGCATCCTTCCCTGGATGGCCGAGAGTTCCGATCCCTGTTCTCCTGAAAAGAATGTCGTTTAAAGTAAAAGCCATCTCTTCATTTACAGCATATACAACCTGAGCCGGGATTTCACCATCAGCATTCAGTTTTTCAGAAAGTTTTTTATCCTTTGCAGCCAGATTCATTATATTGTCAATTTCTGTGCCGTAGATCTTTGCAAGGTACTCCACCTGTCTTTTGTCATAATTATCGTAAAGGGTGATGCAGTACTGAACAAAGGCTTCAATGTCCTCAATCTCTGATCCTGCAAGGTAGTTTTTCTCTGTTTCAGATTTCACAGCTTTTATATTGAGCTTTTTACATGCCTCATCAACAACATGGAAAGCCAGGTTTCTGCTTGTTGTATATTTTCCACCTTCCACTGTGAGGAGACCCTCGATCCCATCCTTGCTGTTGTCAAAAATTTCATACTTCCTTGAAGACTCATACACATCCTCTGTTTGATCCTCCACAAGGGGGCGCAGTCCGCCGTAAGAATGGAGCACATCTTTATAGGAAATTTTTATTTTTTCACTGAAAGAAGCATTAATGTCAGCAATGAGCTCATCAATACTTTCGCGCGTAACTTTCCAGTCATCGGGGCTACCGAGATATTCTTTATCTGTTGTACCGATGATTGAATATCCGCGCCAGGGGATTATGAAGATGTGCCTCCCTGAAGGTGTCATAGCAGTTACAAGATGTTTTTCAGTCAGTTTTTTTGTTATTATATGAATCCCTTCAGATCTGCGGAGAGCCTCCTCATGAGGATTTTTTCCTGTGAGGTTAAGCACTCTGTCAGCCCAGGGTCCCGCACAGTTAATAACAAGTCTCCCTGAAATTGTAATTTTTTTATTTTTAATTTTATCCTTTGCTGTTACCCCTGTGACTTTGTTTCCATCAAATGTGAAGCCTGTAACTTCCATGTAGTTTGCAGCCTCAGCTCCGCTGTAAAGGGCGGATTTTACGAAGGCAAGAGTAAGCCTTTCAGGGAATATGCTTGCGCAGTCGTAGTAAACGAGAGATCCTGTGAGATCACTCTTTTCCATGAGAGGCTCTTCTCTGACAGTTTCTGATTTTGACATAGATTTGTGTAAGGGTAGTTTTTTGCTTTTATCCCACGTGAATTTTTTATCAAAGGAGAGAATGTCATAAAGAATCATCCCCAATTTGATTGCGAATTTGGCGCTTTTAATAAATTTTTTATCTGTAATAATCATATTGGGTACAGGATAAACAAAGTTAGGCGCAATATTCTCAAGAATTTTCCTCTCGCGAAGCGATTCCCTCACAAGTCCCAGTTCAAAATTTGCAAGGTAGCGCAAACCACCATGAATAAGCTTTGATGTGGCGGAAGATGTTTTTGACCCGAAGTCGTCTCTTTCAAGAAGCGCAACAGAGAGTCCCCGTGATGCGGCATCATACGCCACAGCAGCACCGGTTATACCTCCGCCTATTATTATCAGATCATATTCTTTCTTTTCTTTGAATTCAGATCTTTTCATATTTGTTCTCCATATATTTTAAGGTTATATTTTCAGCATATACAAGGATCTCATTCATTATTTTTTTTGCTAAGTCGGGATTTTTTTCAGTTATTGCTTTAACAATATTTTTATGAAATTTTTCAGAGGCTTCCTGATTCTCTTTGAATGAGAAATATAGTGCGCCGAAGTCTCTGAAAATATCGTTAAAAAAATTAAGAATAAAGATATAGAGAATATTGCCGCTGCCGCGTGCAATTGACTGATGAATTGCCAGGTCCTTTTCTTCAACAGGGAGTTCCTGTTTGAGGAGTGATTTCAGATGCTCCGATTCCTCATCACTTCTATTCTGAGCAGCCCTGTAGGCCATCTCCGGTGATATATATCTTCTTATCTCAAGTATATTCTTCATTATGTCAGAAGTTATATCTTTCCTGAGATAAAGTATATGTTTCAGCAGCTCAAGGTTTCCGCTCTCCCTGAAATCCCTGATATAAATGCCGTCTCCCTGGCGTATTGAAAGGAGTCCCAGTGTATCGAGTTTCCTCAGGGCCTCTCTGAGTGTATGTCTGTTTACATTCATCTGAAGAGATAAATCCCGTTCAGGGGGGAGTTTATCACCAGGGCATAGTACACCGGAGAGAATTTTATTAATTATCTGATCTCCGATTTCATCACTTAGATTCTTTTTGCTGACAGCTGTAAACATATTATACCTTTTGGTGTAATGGTTCAACCAATAATCAAAAGGTAGCAGTTTGTATAAAATAGTCAATGCTAAATTAAAAAATATCGTTTTGCTTTACAAAA